>CAZLJG010000018.1:9370-18407 GCA_964559545.1 uncultured Solibacteraceae bacterium
TTGGCGTCGCGAATCTCTGCGTCAGGCACGCGAGTGATGTCCTTGCTGAGCACGGTGATGTCCGCGAGTTTGCCCGGCACGAGTGAACCCTTGAGGTGTTCCTCGAAGCCCGCATACGCCGACCACAGCGTGTAGGACTTCAGGCCGTCAATCCGCGACAACTTCTGCGCAGGGAAAAACTCGGTGCCCGCGGCCGTCTTCCGCGTGACCGTCGCGTAGTAACTCGCAATCGGATCCACATCTTCGACCGGCGCGTCCGTGCCGTTGGCGACCACGGCGCCGCTGTCGAGCAACTTCTTCCACACATAGGCGCCCTCTTCCGCGCGCTCTGCGCCGAGGCGGGTGACGACGTACGGTGCGTCAGAGGTGGCGTGGATGCCCTGCATGGCGGCGATGACACCGAGCTGACCGAAGCGTGGAATGTCGTCGCGGTGGATGTGCTGCGCGTGTTCAATGCGCCACCGAAGGTCCTTGCCGTTCCGGTTGTTCTTGACGAACGCCTCTTCGAACAGATTCAGCACCTCGCGGTTGGCGCGATCACCAATGGCGTGCAGGCAGAGCTGATATCCGTAATCGATCGCGAGCTGCGCGGTGGCGCGGGCCGGATTGAGGTCGCGACCGAGGCCGGCGCTGTTGACGAGGTCGGAGTACGGCGCGAGTAACCAGGCGCCGCGCGAACCGAGCGCACCGTCCACGGAAATTTTGATCGCCCGCACTGTGAGGTGTTTGTTGCCATAGTCAATGAGCCGACCGCGCGCGAGTTGTTCGGGGGTGCCGCCGCCGCGAATCATGACCCAGAGCCGCGACTTCAGGCGGCCTGAGTCGATCGCCCGCTTGAACCGCTCGACGTCCGTGAAGCTGGAGCCGGCATCCTGAAAACTCGTCACACCCTTTGAGAGGATTTCCTGATCGGCGAGTTCGATGACGCGCATGGCTTCGGCATCACGCTCCTCGGCGGTCGGCGGCGGTTCTCCGGCACCGCGACGGATGAGCCCCATTGCGGTCTCATTCATCAGCCCCGTCGGGTTGCCGGCCTTGTCTTTCAGGATCTCGCCGCCCGCTGGTGCCGCCGTGGTGCCGGTGACATTCGACAACTCCATCGCCTTCGCGTTCGCAAACGATGCGTGACCAGAGGCGTGTGTCAGCACGACCGGGTTGTTGGGCGACACGGCGGAGAGCGCAGCGTGCACCGGGAACCCGGCGACGTTCGGCTGTGGCACTGACGACCACTTCTCCTGGTGCCAGCCACGACCGACGATCCACTGCCCGGGACGGGCCTTCGCGACGGCATCACGCACCATCGCAATGATCTCTTCCCAGCTCTTGGTGTTCATCAGTTCCAGGCCGAGCTTGGCCTGACCGATGCCATTAAAGTGGCCGTGACTCTCGACAAATCCCGGCATCGCCATCTGGCCGTTCAGGTCGATGACTTGCGTCTGCGGTCCCACATACCGGGCAATCTCGGCGTTGGTGCCAAGCGCCACGATCGTGTCGCCGTTGACGGCCATCGCCTGCGCATCCGGACGCGCGTCGTCGACGGTGACAATGCGGCCGTTGCGCAGCACCAGGGTGGCGGGCGACGGCTGCGCCTGGGCGGCCTGGCCGGAGAGCGTCACGTGAGAGATGGACGCCACAGCGACAAACAGGCCAGTGGCGAGCAACAGCGTGATGGATCGGAATCGGAAAGTCATGCGTACCGGCAAGGATACGCCAGGCCCGGGAAGAATCAAGTCAGCGGGAGAAGTCGAGCCGCTTTTCGACGAACAGGAAGTACGGCACCGCGAGGAAGGCCAACGCCGCGGCAATCCCGAACGCGGGTCGGAAGCCAAACTGGTGGATCAGCCACCCGAGACCCGTGGACCCGCTACCCACACCCATGTCAAAGGCCGCGAGCATCGCGCCAAACGCGGCGCCGCGCCGCCACGCCGGGATGCGTCCCATGATGTACGCCGTGTAGGCCGGATATTGCAGTCCAAATCCCGCGCCAAAGGCCAGCGCAGCTAACACAAGCGTGACCGGCCCCTGCGCCATCGCAAACAACGCCATGCCAGTTGCCGTGAGGGGCAAACAGAAGAGCAGCACCTTGCGATGTCCTATGCGATCGAGCACGCGACCAACGGTGACACGTCCCACCAGCATCGCTACAGCCATCGACGTCAGGAACAGACTCCGCGGCGACACCTGCAGCTCGTCCGTGAAGAGCGCTGAAAACGTCGTCAATCCCCCATACCCAAACGCAATCAGCGCCATCGTCACCGACAGGATCAGGACGGGCCATTCGACGCGGAGGGGATGGCGGGATGCTTTGGAGCCGCCGGGCTTCAGCCCGGCGGTTACAGCCGGGCTAAAGCCCGGCTGCTCCGGACCCGGCTGCTCCGGGATACCCGCTTCCCGCACCCGATCATCAGGCAACCGCCAGGCGATGAAGGCCATCAGCAGATTGAGGCCGGCGATTTCGAGACATAGCGCCGTCCAGCCGAACGAAAAGACCCAGAAGCCGAGAGGGGGCGCGACGGCGATGGCGATGACGGACGCGAGTCCCCAGTACCCAATGCCTTCGGCGCGTCGGTTCTCAGGAATGATCGCGGTGATGTAGGCGCCGGATGCCGACAACAGCCCCGACCAGAACAGCCCGTGCAGGAACACAAGCGCAAGGAGCACCTTGTAGTTGTCGAGCAGCGCGTAGGTTGTCGAAAACGCGGCCAGAACGAGACTGACGACGATGAGGACCCGGCGGTGGCCGAGGCGATCGGCAAGTTGCCCGGTGAAGGGGGCGGAGAGCGCGGACGAATACGTCAGGAATCCGAGGAAGAGCCCACCTGCGAACGTCGTCCCACCCAGCGCCAGCACGTGGTACGGCGCCGCCGGCAGCAACTGGAACAGTGACACGAACACCGTGAAGGTGTACGCGCACATCACGAAGAAGCGCGGGGTGAACAGTGGCGGCGAAGAAGACACCCGACGACTTATTTCACGATCGGCGTGATGATGATCTTCCTGAACGACGCGAGTGTGTGATCACCCTGAATCATGATCGGGCCCGGCGCGAGTTCGTTGTTGTCGAGCGCACCGCCGGTGATGCCTTCGATCACTGCGTTGTCATGAATGCGCGTGCCGTTGAGTGTCACCGTGACGCGGTTGCCGACGAGCACAATCTCGGTGCGCTGCCATTCACCGGGCGCCAAGCTCGCATTGGTATCGGCCGCCTTCCGGCCATAGATCGACATATGGCCCGTCAGGGCCGCCGGCTGCCCCGCATCGTCAAACAACTGCATCTCGTACCGGCCGCGCAGGTACAGGCCGCTGTTGCTCTTGGCTGAGAGCCGGTACTCGGCTTCAAGCTTGAAGTCGCCGAACCGCTGCTTTGAGACCAGATTGTTCGCCGGCGGCTGGTTCTGAAGCAGGCCCTCGACGACGGACCAGTTCACGGGGCGTTCTGGAAACTGGACGCCCCACGCGTCCATCGACGGCGCCGTCGCATCAAACAGGACGACGGGCGTGCCGAACTTCTGCGGGGCACTGGCGTTGGCAGCGGGCCACGTTGGCGTCGGCACACCGATCCAATTCACCTGGCGTTCGGTCGGCGGCTCGCCACCACCTCGTCGTCCACCACCCTGTCGCAGCATGTGGCGACCGACCAGACGGCCGTTCTCAAACTTCGCGCGGAACTCGGGCCCGGTGAGGTTGTCGGGACGGCCCATCTGGAAGACCAATTCGCCGTTCTCGACCTTGACGACCCCAAGATTCACGGGGCTGCCGGTCCGATTCAGAAATCGCCCCGTGAGTCCATCCGGCCCCTGCTCCACCTTCAGCCAATACACAAAGCTCGCATCGTCGCCCGTGCCGGTCATGTTCCAGGACCCGAGGAACGGGTTGGGCTGAGCCGAGAGGGTCGACGTGAGCATCGCGACGGCCACGACAGCGATAGAGAGGAGTGTGCGCATGGGAGTAATGGTAACGCAGAAGCGCTGACCGCCTTCGCCGAGGCTACGGCGGGTCGGCCGCACAGTCAGAACGACCTTCGGTCGCTGTAGAATGCGGCCGTGCAAATCATCCGAAGTCGCGAGACGTATGACGTGTGCATCGTGGGATCGGGCGCCGGGGGCGGCATGGCCGCCAAGGTGCTGACCGAGTCCGGTGCGAAGGTCGTGATGCTGGAAGCCGGCGTGAACTGGGACCCGGAGACGGATCCCAAGATGTTTGCGTGGCCGTACGACTCCCCTCGCCGCGGCGGCGGCACTCCGGAACGGCCGTGGGGTGAA
Source organism: uncultured Solibacteraceae bacterium (assembly GCA_964559545.1). Classification (GTDB taxonomy): domain Bacteria; phylum Acidobacteriota; class Vicinamibacteria; order Vicinamibacterales; family SCN-69-37; genus SYFT01. The sequence continues at coordinate 13,633 of CAZLJG010000018.1, forward strand.
TTCGGCGCATGGATCGGGGGATTTGCCATCGACGGCGAGCCGTACACGACAGGCCCCGGCAGCAGCTTTCAGTGGTTCCGCACACGCATGCTGGGCGGCCGCACGAATCACTGGGGACGTATTTCGCTCGCCTTCGGGCCTGACGACTTCCGGCGCAAGAGTCTGGACGGGCTCGGCGACGACTGGCCGATCACGTTTGATGACATCAAGCCGTACTACGACCGCGTCGATCGGTTTGTCGGGCGCTTCGGCACGGTGGAAGGTCTGCCCAACGAACCCGATGGCATCTTCATGCCGCCGCCCGCTCCGCGCTGTTGGGAACGGCTCGTCAAGAACGCGTCGGACAAGCTCAACATCAAGTGCATCCCGTCCAGGTTGTCGATTCTGACGCAGCCACTTAACGGCCGCGCGGCCTGCCACTACTGCGGTCAGTGTTCGCGTGGGTGCGCGACACATTCGAACTTCTCGTCACCGTCGGTGCTGCTGCGCCCGGCGATCGCGTCGGGCAACCTGACGATCATCACGCAGGCCATGGCTCGCGAGGTGACGGTCAACGCGCAGGGCCTGGCAACCGGTGTGGCGTACATCGACAAGAACACGGGCCGCGAGAATCACGTGTCCGCGCGCATCGTCGTGCTCGCTGCCAGCGCGTGTGAGTCCGCGCGCATCATGCTCAACTCGAAAAATCCGAAATTCCCGCAGGGTGTGGGTAACTCGTCGGGCGTGGTCGGCAAGTACATCACCGACTCCACCGGCGCGAGCGTGACGGCGTTCATCCCGAAGCTGATGGATCAGATTCCGCACAACGAAGACGGCGTTGGCGGCGCGCACCTCTATATGCCGTGGGTGCTCGACAACCGGAAGCTCGACTTCCCTCGCGGGTACCACACGGAGATCGGCGGCGGTCGCAACATGCCGAATGCCGGCTTCGGCGGCAACATTCAGCGGTTCACCGGTTATGACACCGGTCGAGAAATTGGTGGCTACGGCGCGACGTTGAAGAACGACTATCGACGATTCTACGGATCAACGGTCACCTTCATGGGTCGCGGCGAGATGATCCCGAACGAAAACAGCTACTGCGAGATCGACCCGAACACGGTGGATAAGTTCGGCATCCCCGTGCTGCGTTTCCACTGGCGGTGGACGGACCACGAACACAACCAGGTCAAACACATGCAGGACACGTTCCGCTCGATCATCGACGAGATGGGCGGGACGGCGATGGGGACCATGCCGTCACGCGAGCGCGGCTACGGCATTTCGACCGGAGGGTCGATCATTCACGAACTCGGCGTCACCCGCATGGGCAACGACCCGAAGACATCGGTGCTCAACAGCAACTGTCAGGCGCACGACGTCAAGAACCTGTTCGTGACCGACGGCGGGCCGTTTGTCTCGCAACCCGACAAGAATCCGACGTGGACGATTCTCGCGCTGTCATGGCGCACCAGTGACTTCATCGTGGCTGAACGCAAGAAGGGAACACTCTGATGGCGTCTCTCGATCGACGAACCGTCCTTCGGCTGATGGCGACTGCGCCGCTGGCGGCGGCATTCACGTGGTCCCATGAGGAGGCCGTGCACGCGAGCGCGCTCGTCAAGGCGGGACAGGGCCAGGCCTTCAAGCCGGCCTTCTTCACGGACCACGAACTCGCCACCGTGCGCGTGCTCGTGGACTACATCATCCCGAAGGATGACAAGTCCGGCAGCGCGAACGATGCCGGCGTGCCCGAGTTCATGGATTTCATGATGACCGACCAGCCCAATCGCCAGAACGCCATGCGCGGCGGCCTGGCCTGGGTCGATCTTGAATGCCATCGCCGTTTCGACAAGCGGTTCATCGTCTGCACCGATGCCGAGCGGCGTCAGGTGCTCGACGACATCTCGTGGCCGCAGCGCATCAAACCGGGCATGGGTCCGGGCGTTGTGTTCTTCAACAGCTTCCGCGACCTGACGGCCAGCGGATTCTGGACCAGCGAGATGGGCATCAACGACATTCAGTACATCGGCAACACGTTCGTGGCGAAGTGGACGGGTTGCCCGCCGGAAGTGCTCACGAAGCTCGGACTTGAGTAGGTGAGGCCGTCGCTTGCGGTGTGTGTGCCGGTGTGGAACCGGCACGACCTGCTGAAACCCTGCCTGGCGTCGCTGCTCGACCAGCTTCACGGTGTTGACGCGGAAGTCTGGTTGGTCGACAACGGCAGCGACGCTGCGACGCGCGGGGTGATTCAGGACGTTGCGCTCACGGATGCCAGGGTCACGACCATCACCTTCAGCCGCAACATGGGCATCCCGCATGCCGTGAACGTCTTCGTGGCCGGAGCGATGCAGCCGTGCGACGTGACCGGGCGCCGGGCGCCTGAGTATCTGATGTTGCTCGACGCTGACGCGATCCTCACGCGTTCCGTCCTCGAACTCATCGAGCTGATCGAACACGACAGGCGTTACGGCGCAGTATCCGGCCATGACTCGGTCGAGCACCTATCTCATCGCGAGCAGGTCATCACCCTTGGCGGACGGGACGTGGTCGTCGCGGAAAAAGGCATTGAACGCATGTTCTGCCTCCTGCTGCGGGCCGCAGACCTTGCCGCCATGGCACCGTTCCCACATGACACGACCGTTGATGTCGACTGGCAGATCATGGAACGCCATCCGCAGTCGCTGAAGACCACTGGCCGGGTCGTGGCCGCAGTGGACCACGCCATCCACATCGGGCTCTACGACAGCACCTGGCATCCCCACGGTGTGCCCGCCAGCAGGGAGGAAGCGGCGCGGATTGACGCGATGCTCACGTCACTTGGGTTGATGACTCCAGAGCGTCAGCAGCGCGCGCGTGAATACCACGAGCGGCACGCGGCAGCCTGGGATGTTGCCGTCACTTCCGGGGCTTCGGCTTGCTCTTGAGCACCGCCTGCGCGTGAGCGGACTTCAGGATGTCGCTGAGCTCGTCCCAATCGCACACCCCGTCCAGCCACACGCCGAGCCATCCGCTGACGCCGACGTACGGCGGCACGAAAAATCGGTCCGGTGCCGAGCGCACCATGCGTTCCTGGCGGCCCGGCGCGGCGAGCAACCACACGGCGTGTCGGCCGGCACCGTGATGGTTCGACGCGTCGGCAAACGTTGCAAACGTTCGCTTCGGCGACCAGAACGTCGGCGCGCCGTGCGAAGTTGTCTCCTTCACGTCCGGCAGCGCCATACAGATCTTCCGGACCTTGGTGAGTGCCCGCATGGCTCTATTCTGAACGAATGACCCCGGGGGGCAACTAAAGTCCTTCTGCTCCGTTCAAACGTCCAACTGACCGCCAGCTGTACCGTCGGTCGTTTAAAGACTCGGAGGAGACCATGAGTCGGAGCGTTTTCGGCGTTGTATTCGTGGCATGTGCCGCCATCAGCCTGGCTGCCGCACCAGGCACCCAGACAACCGTGAGCCTGCTCGTGACCGCCCTCGACAAGGACGATACTCCGGTGCGGGACCTCAAGGCGTCCGAATGGATGGTGTTCGAGGACGGCGCCCAACGGACAGCCACCGACGCCAAGCTGGCCACGGAGCCACTCGCGGTTCTGCTACTGATTGACACCGCAAAAGCGCCCATCGGGCAGGTCGAACCCACGCGGGACATTCGGACGGCGGTCCAGGGTTTCATCAAGACCGTGTTTGCCGGCGGCGCCCCTGTGCAGATGGCGATGATGGAGTACGCGGGCGCTGGCACCGTGCTTCGCAACTACACGGACAAACCTGCCGACCTCGAGAGCTCCGCCAGCCGGATTGTGCCGAATCAGAGGGCCAACGCCGTGTTGCTGGAAACCCTCCTCGATGCGCCAAGGGACCTGCGAAAGCGGCCTTCCCCACGCCGGGCGATTGTTATTCTCGATCGCGGCGCCATGGAGACGAGCCGGGTGCAAGGCGAACGCGTGATGGACGAGGTCGGGAAATCCGGCGCCTCCGTCTGGTCCATTTCGTTGCCGGCCGCCTTCGGCGGCTCGTCACCAAGTCGCGAGGTCATGCTGGATGCGCTGACCGCTGCCACCGGCGGCGTGCGGCTGACGGCGGTGTCAGCGAGCGCGCTCGAATCGATGATGCAGAAAGTGGCCGAGGCGCTGACGTCGCAGTACGTCATCACCTACACGCGCCCGGCGGGATCCGCCGCGCCGCAGTCCATCGTGCCGGCGGCCACACGCGGCACGAAGTTCCTGCGCGCACCGATGATTCAGCAGTAACGGGTCACGGGGTAAGTACCGCACGGCCGCAGTCACCGGGTGCACGGCTGATGGCACAATAGAGCGGATGTCGACAACGGTTTTCAGAAACGTGGCCGCAGGTGTGTGTGTGATTGGCGTCGTGGGTGCCATCACCCTTCGGGCCTCATTCCACACAACCTCACCCAACCCTTACCCAACCTCACCCAACCCGCCCCAGGCGAAGCCGGTAGACGCCCCCGCGCTGTACAAGCTCCATTGCCAGATGTGCCACGGCGCCAACGGCAAGGCGCCGATGCCGGAGATGGCATTTGTTGAGCGCGACTGGAAACACGGCACCTCGTCGGCGCAGATGGCGAAGATCATCACCGATGGCGTCAAAGGGACGCCGATGATGCCGTTCAAGAACAAGCTGAAGCCGGATCAGATCACGGCGTTGGCGAAACTCGTCCGTTCATTCGACAAACGACTGAAGCCGGAGAAATGATGAGTGACATCAACGTCGCACTGATTGGCTACGCGTTCATGGGCCGGGCGCACTCCAACGCGTACCGGCAGGTCGGACCGTTCTTT
>CAZLJG010000018.1:18507-21793 GCA_964559545.1 uncultured Solibacteraceae bacterium
CCCTTCAACTGGCGTCTCGATCGCACCAAGGCCGGCTCCGGCGCCCTCGGCGATATCGCGTCGCACTCGATCGACCTCGCGCGATTCCTCGTGGGCGAGATTACCGAGGTCAGCGCGGACCTCAAGACATTCGTGCCCGTACGGGCCGAAGCCGGCAAGCCGCGCTCCAAGCGGACCGTCACGGTGGACGACGCCGCGATGGCGCTGGTGCATTTCAAGAACGGCGCTGTGGGCACCATCGAAGCGACGCGCATGGCGAACGGCCGGAAGAACTACAACCGTTTTGAAATCAACGGTCGCCTCGGCAGCATCGCGTTCGACCTCGAGCGTCTCAACGAACTTGAGGTCTACTTCGACAACGACCCACCGCACCTGCGCGGGTTCCGCACGATCATGGTGACCGAGCCGGTCCATCCCTTCGTCGGGAAGTGGTGGCCGCCTGGGCACATCCTGGGCTACGAGCACACCTTCGTACACACCGTGTACGACCTGTGTGAGGCGATCGCGACGAACGCGATCCCGACTCCGAACTTCGAAGACGGCGTGGCCAATCAGCGGGTGCTGCACGCCATGGAACGGTCGGCGACGACGCGGCGGTGGGCGAGGGTCGTATGAAACTAGGCGTATTTGCTGTCCTGTTTGGTGACAAGCCGTTTGAAGAGACGCTCGACTATGTGGCGTCGCTGGGGCTTGAGGCGATTGAGATTGGGTGCGGCGCGTATCCGGGTGACGCACACTGCAAACCGGTGCAATTGCTCTCGAGCGCCAAGAAGTTGCGTGAGTTTCGCAGCGCCGTCGAACAACGTGGCCTGACGATCAGTGCGCTGAGCTGCCATGGCAACCCGCTGCACCCTGACAAGAAGATTGCCCGCGCGCATCACGAAACATTCCTCAAGACCGTCGCGCTCGCAGAACAGCTCGACGTGCGCACGGTCATCACCTTCAGCGGGTGCCCTGGCGGTGACGCGAAGGCGACCCAACCCAACTGGATCGTGTCGCCCTGGCCACCGGAGTTTGCGCAGGCGCTCGAGTGGCAGTGGAAGGAGCGTGTCGTCCCCTACTGGGCCGACACCGCCCGCACCTGCAAGGCCGCCGGTGTCCGTGTCGCGATTGAGATGCACCCGAACTTCGTCGCGTACAACACCGAGACGATGCTGCGGTTGTCGGCGATCGCGCCGCGGACGATTGGGTGCAACTTCGACCCGAGCCACCTCTTCTGGCAGCAGTCCGATCCCGTCGCGTCGATCAAGGCACTCGGCGACAGGATTTTCCACGTACACGCCAAGGACTGCCGCATCGACGCCGCCAACACCCGCCTCAACGGTGTACTCGATTCCAAGAACTACACCCGCGAACTGGAACGCTCCTGGATCTTTCGCACTGTCGGCTACGGCAACGACGCGTTGGTCTGGAAGGACATCGTCTCCACTCTCCGTATGGTCGGATACGACCACGCCATCAGCATCGAACACGAAGACAGCCTGATGGCGCCCGACGAAGGCCTCCGCAAAGCCATCGAGTTCCTGAAGCCGATCGTCATCTCCAAGCCCAAGGGCACCGCGTACTGGGCGTAGCCGCCAACCCTTCGGGCGTCGCCCTCGTCTGATACCCATAAGCTTTAGGGACAGACCTGTTATGCCCACAATTCCGCAAGGCACGCTCGACCTGTTGATCCTCCAGACGCTCTCGAAGAAGCCCTCACACGGGTATGCGATTGCTCGCTGGATTGAGTCCCACACCGACGACCTGCTGGCCGTTCAGGAGGGAGCGCTCTACCCTGCCTTGAGCCGGCTTCAGCAGAAGGGCTGGATCAAGGCGAAGTGGGCGGTGTCGGACCTCAACAAAGAGATCAAGGTCTACGAACTGACCGCGACTGGCAAGACCGAGCTGAAGAAGCGCACCCAGAGCTGGCAGGCGCTGGCCAGCGCCATGACGAAAGTGTTCAACGCGCGATGACTGGCCCGACGCCTGGCGATGCGCGCAGCGTCACGGCCGAGCTCGAGTTCCATCTCGAGATGCTGACGCGACGATACGTCGAAGACGGGTTGACGCCGGACGCAGCGCGCGCGAAGGCGCTCACCCGCATGGGCGACGTGCAGGCCGCGGCACGAGAGAGCCAGGCCACCCTCATCCAACTGGAGACGACCGTGCAACGACCACCGCGACTGCAAACGCTGGCTCAGGACACCCGGTACGCCGTGCGTGTGTTGTGGCGTACCCCGCTCTTCACCGCCACGGCGCTGCTCACGCTTGCGATCGGCATCGGCGCCACCACCGCGATCTTCAGCGTGGTGAACGCAGTCCTGCTCCGTGATCTGCCCTACCCAAACGCCGATCGCGTGATGCGAGTGTTCAACTCCTATCAACAGGAGGGACTCGAGGCGGCCGCTGTGTCGTCCGAGGAGTTTTCCGACATCCGGACGCAATCGCAGACCTTTGAGGCAATGGCCGGACTGCGTCCCCAGATCTCCGCGCTTACCGACGACTGTGTGTCGGGTGACTGTGAACCTGAGCGTGTCAACGCGTACGCGGTCTCGCCGCACCTGTTCACTCTCCTCGGCGTCCGCCCTCGTCACGGCCGCGACTTCCTGATCGACGACGGGGTGCAGGGCGCGCCGCGGGTGGTGATCCTCAGCGATGCATTGTGGCAACGCCGCTATGCCGCCGACCCTGCCATCATCGGGCGCACCATCACCCTCGCCGGCATTCCCCGCACCGTCATCGGAGTGATGGAATCCGGCATGCGGTTCCCGGATGAGCCGGTCGGCTACATGCGCGACAAAGCGGATATCTGGATTCCTGTCGGCTGGGACCAGATGAGAGACGGTCGCGGCAATCAGTACCTCGAGGTGATTGCGCTTCGAAAAGCCGGCGTGTCGGTTGGTCAGGCAGAAGCGGATCTGCAGCGCATCGGCGAGGGCTTCAAAACGCAGTTTCCGAATCGCTACGCCGAGCCCGCGGTGCGCTGGCGCCTAGGAAGCCGCACACTGACTGAGGAGATGGTCGGTGATGTGCGTCTTGGCCTGACGATCCTGTTCGGTGCGGTGGCATGTGTCCTGCTGATCGCCTGCGCCAACGTCGCCAACCTGATGCTGGCGCGAGGCGCAGCCCGTCGGCGCGAACTCGCGGTGCGCAGTGCACTTGGCGCAGGACGAGGCCGATTGGTGCAACAGCTGCTGGTCGAAACGCTCGTCTTGACGTCGGCTGGTACCGCACTCGGCATCGGCGTGGCCGCTGGAGGACTGGAACTGCTCCTGTCCCTCAACCCCGGCAGCATTCCCAGGCT
>CAZLJG010000019.1:0-14408 GCA_964559545.1 uncultured Solibacteraceae bacterium
CGACCGGCTCATCGCCGGCCGCCGCCTGGAGCGGGAGAACACCCAGCTCAAGCGGGCACTCAAGCAGCGCTACAGCTTCCCGAACATCATCGGCAAGAGCGAGCGCATGCTCAAAGTTCTCGACCTGGTGGCACAGGTGGCCACCAGCCGCTCCACCACCGTTCTCATCACTGGCGAAACCGGCACCGGCAAGGAACTGATCGCCAAGGCCATCCACGCGCATTCTTCCCGCGCCGACAACACCTTTGTCGCCGTGAACAGCGGTTCCCTTCCGCCCGACCTGCTCGAATCCACCCTCTTCGGCCACGTGAAGGGCGCCTTCACCGGTGCGGTGGCCATGAAGAAGGGCCTGTTTGAAGTCGCCGACCGCGGCACCATCTTCTTCGATGAGATCGGCAACGTGCCGCTGGAGACGCAGGCCAAGCTGCTCCGCGTGATTCAGGAGCGTGAGTTCATGCGCCTGGGTGGTGTGGACATCATCAAGGTGGACGTGCGGATCATCGCCGCCACCAACGTGGATCTGCGCAAGAGTGTGGCGGATGGAAAATTCCGCGAAGACCTGTTCTACCGACTGAACGTCATTCCCGTGCAGTTGCCGGCCCTGCGCGATCGCAAGGACGACATCCCGTTGCTGGTGCAGCACTTCCTCGAGAAATACGGCGAAGAGAGCCGCAAGTCCGGATGGTTTGTGACGCCTGAAGCCATGGACCTGCTGATGGCGTACGACTGGCCGGGCAACGTGCGTGAACTTGAGAACGTGATCGAACGGGCCGTGGTGCTGGCGCCCAGCCGCGAAATCGGGCTCGAGCTGATTCCCGAGCAGGTCCGGTTTAATCGCGAGTTTCGCGAGACGGACTTTGTGGTGCCGCCCGAAGGCATCCCGTTGCGCGAAGTCCTCTCGAATGCCGAGCGCAAGTGGATCGAGTCGGCGCTTGAAGCCGCAGGCGGCGTCCAGAAGAAGGCCGCCGAGCTGCTGTTCATCAAGCCGACGACGCTCAACGAAATGATCAAGCGGTACGACATCCGGCCCCGCCGCAAGAAGGGCGAGTCCGACGACGAGTCGGGCGCCTAGGGCCCGTCAGCGCCTGGGGCGCCGGTCGCGATGTTGCCCCTGCTGGCGGCGGTCGCGCTGCGCAGGCCGTTGTGGGGGCCGGCGGTCGCGCTCGCGTTCCCGCTCCGGCTCCGGACCACGCACCGGCGACGGTGACTTGAGCCGCGTCATCATCCGCTCGTACTTGTGCAGGATGATGTCCCACCGGTAGTTCGCATTGACGTACGCCTGCCCGTGGCGGCCCATCGACGCGCGCAACCCGGCGTCGCGGGTCAGCAGCTTCAGTGCCTCAATGAACTCCCAGCGGTCTTCGTAGTACAGCCCGCCGTTGCTGCGCCGGCAGTGGTCGACCAGCACTTCCGATCGGCCGTTGGCCAGCACGGGGGTGCCGACGGCGAACGCTTCCAGTGCGAGAAGCGAGAGACTCTCGTGTGGGGACGGCACGACGACAACGGTCGCAGCTTCGAGGGCGTGTAGGCGTTCCTCATCCGGCAGGATGCCCGCGAACCGCACGTGCGGGTCGTCAGGCAGTGGCATCAGCTTGACGCCCATGAGCATCAGCGAGGCATCACCGCCTTCGTGCAGGAAGGCCTGGAAGTACTCGAGGAGTTCCTCGCAGCCCTTGCCGGGATCGATGCGGCCGCCGTACAGCGCGAATGCGCCATGAATGCGATGCCGGCGCCTGAAGGCGTTGGCGGGGCCGTCCAGATGAGCGGGCAGTGGTTCGTGCGCCGTGGGCAGCACCGGGGCCAGCGTCGGGAGGTCATCGCCGCCGGCGTACCGCGATTCCGGCACATCGACGCCGCAGCCCACCACGTCCTCAACCAGCGCGCGCAGATGGAAGCGGTCACTGACGAACCGGCGCTCCGCGTCGGTGTTCCACACGATGCCGGCCGCGCTGGAGAAGACGTCCTCGTAGATGCTCAGCCGGATGGCCGCTTCATCGTGCGCCGTCGGCACGAGCAGGCTCTTTGACGGCGCGACCTTGAGCCCCATCACGGTCGGTGCGTAGAGATAGGTGAAAAAGATCAGGATGTCGTAGTTCTGGTGCTGCCGTTCCAGATACTCGATCAGCGCCGGCGACCACGGGCCCTGCTGTTTCAGCCACTCGAGTTCATCCTGCCGCGTGTGGGCGTTGTGAAAAATCCAATCGGAGTACGCGTTGAATGACGCGAGGTCGCGTGTGCGGCTGTTGGCGAACCGCCGGACTGTGACCCCGCGGATGCGGTCGGTGCCTTCCGGGTAGGCATTTTCCCAGGTGATGTAGTCCTTCGCGCACGTGGTGAGCACTTCGACGGTGTGGCGCTCGGCCAGCCGCTCGGCGACCAGACGGCAGTGGTATTCGGATCCGCCGAGGATCTCCGTTCCGTAACGCTGTACGACAAACGCAATTTTCACGTGAACTCCGCCAACAGGGATTGCAGGCGCGGTTCGAAGCGGTCGCGCCCGAAGTCCGTCACCCGGCGCCGCTGCCCCGCAAGAATCTGCTCGCGCAGCGGCTCGTCATAAATCAGGGCGCCGAGCCATTCGGCGGCCCACTCAAGATCTTTCGGCGTAAAACAGACCCCGGCGCCTCCGAGGGTGTCGGGCACCGCGGCGGCGCCGTACGCCAGCACCGGCACATCCATCGCCATGGCCTCCACCAGTGGAACACAGAACCCTTCGTGTTCGCTCAGTGAGACGTACGCGTGGGCGTACCGGTAGTACGTCGCCAGTTCCTCATCGGGCACCGGTCCGGTGAACCAGAACCGCTCCGGCAACATCTTGTATTCGGCGATCAGGGCGCGGATGGTCGCCGAGTACCGCGGCACCGCCTGGTCATTGCCGACGAAGATGAAGCGATACCGGAGATCGATGTATCGCTTGTAATGTTCGGCGAGCCGGATGTGATCTTCGATGCGTTTGTTCGGCGCGATACGGCCCACAAACAGGATGTTGGCAAAACCGTCGCCGAGGATCGCCTCAAGCGCGGGGACCCGCCGCTGGGAGCGCAGGCGATCGGCGTCCACCACGATCGGCAGCACGCCGGTCCTGGGGAAGTGCAGGGCCTCAAGTTCGGCGCGGTTGTATTCCGAGACGCCCAGGGCGAGGTCGGTGTGCGCGGCCAGCGACGCCAGTTCCTGCCGGCCCTTGGACACGAACTGGCAGATGCCCGGATCGTACGGCGCAAAAAAATGGGCCGGCGTGACGTTGTGATAGTGCAGGATGCGCGCGCCCGGCAGCGTCGCAAACGCGCGCGTCATGGGCGACGGCACCGCAAAGTGGAAAATGGTCACGTCGCCATCACGCGCGCCGGCATCGGTAAACGGCAACACGTCGCCGACGAGCGCGTCTTCCACCGTCAATCCATAAATTTCCGAGTCGTGTCCCCAGTCGCGGAACATCTCGCGCATGAGAAGTGCGTTGTCGCCGACGGCATCGTGGCGATGCGCGGCCGCGAGCCACTGATTGATGATCACCGGCCGTGTCCCAGATCAGCCACTGGCCCGGCGTCTTCCTCCAGCGGCAGCGCGCGGAAAGCCGCCGGACGGACCTCGCGCAATTGCTCCAGTTCCTCAGCGAGCGCGAATTGCCTCCAGAAGTCGAACGCCACCGGGGGCCGTTCCCGTGGCGGACTGTCGAGCACCTGCCGTACGAATCGAAGCAGCGTGCCGTCAAAGTCGCGTGCCTTCAGCCGGTCAAGCGCGGCATCCTGCGCCTCGAGCACCTGATCCGCCAGGGTCGCATCAGTGACCAGTCCGTGCATCAACGCCGCCACCCGCCGTGGATCCTTCTCGTGATACAACACGCCGCCGCCATCCATCGTGGCGGGAATGGCCGTGGACGCGTAGGCCAGCACGGGTACCCGCTTGTGGAACGCCTCTACCAGCGGCACGCAGAAGCCCTCGTGCTCACTCGCGCAGAGGAACAGGTCTGCCACGTCGTACAACGCCGTCAGCGCTTCGTTCGTGATCTGGCCGAGGATGTGGACGTCCTTGGTGCCGAGTGTGGCGATGAGCGTCTGCAACTGCGTGTAGTACTGCTCAAAGCCGCCGTACGCCCCGGCGAGAATCAACCGCGCGCGCGGGTTGTACCAGGTCTTGTATGCGTGGAAGAACCGGATGAGGTCGTCCGGCCGCTTGTTTGGCACCAGCCGGCCCACAAACAAGATATTCGTCCACTCATCGTCATATGCATCGAGGACGCGGCTGTCCGGGATCGCGTCGAGGTGCGAAAAGTCGGGAACGACGTGCAGGACGTCGGTGGGGGAGAAGCCGAGCGCGTCCAGTTCCTGCCGGTTGAACTCCGAGTCGCCAAGCGCCAGATCGCACCGCGTCCGATACGCCGTGAGTTCGCGACGCCCGTGGTAACACTGCCGCACGAGTTGCGGATGGACGCCGAGGAAATATTCCGGTGGCGTGATGTTGTGGTAAATCAACGCCATGCGGCAGGGCAGGGCGAACGCTGTGCGCGAGGCACGCGAGCCCAGCGAGAAGTGGTGAATGAGCAGGTCCTCCGGCGCCACGCGATCGACGAAGTCGCGATAGTCGATCGTCAGATCCTCGAGGCGCGGGTCGGCCGTCTCCACGATGATGTTGGACTCGTAGCCGGCGCCGCGAAGCGCCCGCTGGATGCCAAGCACTTCGTTGCCGATGGCATCGCCGTAGCCAAGGGTCGCGAGGATCTGGTGGACACGTGGAGCCATGGCTTACCGGAGCACCGGCCCTGCCGGGACGGCATCAAGGACTTCGCGGGCGGGAGGCAGGTTCCGCTGGCGTCGCGCCCACCAGCCGGGCCACGGCTCGGCGGCCTGGACCGACGTATCCCGGCGCAGACGGTCGAACATGTCGAGGTACTTCCGCTCAATGACCGGCCACGTGTAGTGGCGGCGGAAAAATTCGCGACCCTGACGCCCGAGCACGGCCCCGATGGGGCCCTGCGCCTCAAGCGCGAACAGCGATTCGGCGAACTCTTCGTACGAGTCGTAGTACAGGCCGCCGTTACTGCGTATCACCTGGCCGCGCAACACGTCACACAGTCCGTTGGCCAGCACCGGTTTGCCAAGCGCCCAGGCTTCGAGGGCCACCATCGACAGGCTTTCGTACGGCGACGGCATGATCAACACGTCGGACGCCGCGAGTGCGTCGAACTTGTCCTCGTCGGACAGAAATCCGAGGTGACGAATGCGAGGATGGGACGGCACCTTCAGCACCGCATTTCCCACCAGCACAAGATCGAGCCCGCGCGGGAATTCCACCATGTAGCGATCGAAATGTTCAAAGAGTGTTTTGCACCCTTTGTTCTCATCGATGCGGCCGATGTAGATCGCAAACGGACGCTTGAGATTGAACTTCTTCCGCACGCGCCACGGCTGCGTCCGCTCCGGAATGTCCGAGCCGACGCCGACCACGACACCAGGCACCGCCTGGTTGCCCGACACGCCCTGAATCAGCGCGCGCTCTTCGAGCGAGTTGTACATGATCCCGCGCACACCGCGGAACAGGGGGCCGAACATCGAGAGGCCCACGGCCGGATCACGTTCCGCCGTCGGGACGAGGATCGCCTTCTGCGGCACTGTGCGGGCGCCATGCCACGCGTGGTAATACCGCGCGCTGAAGAACAGGAAGAAGTCGAACTCCCCGGTCACCTTGCGCAAATGAGACAGCAGCGCGGGACTGCGAGGCCCCTCGCTGTCGAGCCACGCGAGTTCGTCATTCAGGGAGTGCGTGCGTTCGAACACCAGCGCGGACCGGCGGCCGAAGTCCTCGGTGTTGCGGGGTTTCGACACCGGAAATCGGCGCACGGTCACGCCATTGATGGTGCTGTCGCCAGACGGCCACTCGTTCTTCCACGTGATGTAGTCCTTGGCGCAGGTGGTCAGCACCTCGACCGTGGCGTGTTTGGACAAGCGCTCGGCAATGTACCGGGCGTGCAGTTCGGCGCCGCCGTTGATGTCGGCGCCGTACCGCTGGACAACCACTGCAATCTTCACTGTTCGTCAGGCCCTGCGTCTGCGGAATCCGCGCCGCCCTCGGCGACCCACTCCGACGTGTCCGCCTCGGCCGGGGCGCCGCCGTTCGGCACGCCGCCCTGATCGGCCAGATTCTGCCCGGGGCGGCGACGACGCCGACGACGCCGGCGGCGACGCTCCGCGTCACCCGCTGCCGCGCCTTCCACCGACGGCACCGGCGCACCACTTGGGGCATCACCCGCGGGCATCACACTCGCCGCCACGGCCGGAGCCACAGGCGCGTTCGTGGCCTGCGGCGGTCGAGGCGCAGGCGGCTGCTGCCGCTGGGGCGGACGATACTGGACGACGCTTTCGAGTGCGCGGCCGCGGCGTTCATCGAAGTCCATCCGGCTCGACAGTGACTCCGCGCGCATCTTGAGGTTGTGCACTTCAATCCCAAGGCGCGTGACCTCAAGGGCCAGGTTGTGCACCAACTCGTAGTAGAGCGGGTCCATTTCCTCACGCACACGGAAACGGCGGTGGAACTCCTCGTTCACCTTGGCCTGGATGTGCAGCGCCTCACCGATCGGCTGCGGATTCATGAACAACTTCAGAATCGGGTTCAGCACGCGTCGAATGGTCCGCAGTAATCCACGGTGTGTGTCGTAGATCGTGCTGTCTTCGAACGAGTAGTTGGGCGGCGCCGCGCTCACCGTCCGCTTGCGCTTGAACTGCTCAACGAGGTCGGACCGCACACCTTTTGGATCGAGGAACTGTTCAAGCTTGGCGCTGGCCAGCGCCTGCACTTCGGCCTCGGTGTAATCCACACCGCGCTTCTCCCTGATGCGGGCGCGAATCTGGCGCATGATGGCCTCGACGTCAACCGCGTCGGCCTTGACCTGAAAATCACTCATAACTGGACACCTTTGATCCTTGGCCGGGCATCAACGCCACGGCCCGTAAATCAGAACGGCCACCGTGATGGCCCAGAGGGCGACACACGCGAGAATCGGCCGATCCTGGAGCAGCGTCTCCGACGGGTCGGCCCCGCCATCGCGCTGGTGGATGAGAAAGAGATACCGGAAGATGCCGTACAACAGAAACGGCAACGTGAACAACAGACGATCGGTGCCGAACTTGGCCACCGTTTCAGGGCTGATCGTGTAGAAGGCGTAGGCCAGCAGCGTGGACGCGGCCACGATGCTGATCAACTGATCGAGCAGTTGCGGACTGTAGTCGGCCAGACTGCGGCGATGGCCCGCGCCGCCATCGGCGAGCGTCACCAGTTCGGCGCGGCGTTTGCTGAGCGCCAGGAACAACGCGCCGAGCAGCGTGAGCACCAGCAACCAGTGACTGATCGCGACAGGAATCACCACCGCGCCTGCGACCGCACGCAGGACAAACCCTGCGGCAATTGTCAGGACGTCGATGATGGCGTGGTGTTTGAGGGAGATCGAATACCCGGTGAGCAGCGCGACGTATCCAAACGCGACGGCGAAAAACACGGGGGCCAGCCACCACGCGACCGCCAGCGAGATGACGGTAAGGATGGCTGCCGTGACGATGGCGGTCTGCGGAGAGACTTCGCCGGCCGCGATCGGGCGGCGGGACTTGCTGGGATGGAGGCGGTCGGCGTCGACGTCACGAACGTCGTTGATCAGATACACGACACCCGACAGCGCGCAGAAGACCGCAAAGGCGAGGCCTGCCGCGAGCACCGAGGCCGGATCGAGCAACTTGCCGCCGAAGATGAGGCCTGCGAACAGAATGAGATTCTTGGTCCACTGCGCAGGACGCAGTGAAACGAACAGGGCCACACCCCGCGACCGGGTGGAGACGGACATTACGATGCGAGGAACCGGGCCGGCCCGATGGGGCCCGCCCGGCCGTCGACTCGATGAATTCCGCTAGGAGTAACTCTTGAGCGCGTCCTGCTCGACGTCGAACGTCTCGAACACCGTGAGCAGTTTCGTGATCATCAAGAGGTCCGTGATGCGCTTGGTAAGGTTGACCAGCTTGAGCTGGCCACCCTGCCGGCTGACCGTGGTGTACGTCCGCACGATCTCGCCAAGGCCTGCGCTGTCAATGTAGGGCACATCTGCCAGATTCAGCAGAATGCGCTTCTTGTTCTGGAGGATCAACGAGTTGATCTTGTCCTTCAGGACTTCGTCGCCCTCACCGAGGGTGATCTTGCCCTTCAGGTCGAGAATCATGACCTCGCCTACCTGTCGTTCCTCGATCTGCATGCCAACTCCTCTTGCCCGGCCGTGTCCGGCCTGCTGACGGCCGGTCGGCGTGGTGATTCGGGGAAAATTTCCAGCTGTAGTGTAGTGGGTCAGGGGTTCCCGGTCTAGTAAAAGCCGAGAACCCCCGCCACAACTACTCGACGTCCCGGCGCTGCTTCTTGCGGGAGCGTTTGCGGGCGAGCGCCTGTTTGACGCGACGCTTGTCGCCCGGCTTCAGGTAGAAGGAGTGTTTCTTGATGTCCTTGATGATGTCTTCCTGCTGCACCTTCCGCTTGAAGCGGCGCAAGGCACTCTCGATGGACTCACCGTCCTGAATTCTGACTTCTGCCATAGCTGAACACCCCCTTCCCGACTGGATTCTGCGCCCGCCAATCAACCTGGACACGGCCGGGTCGGGCGGGCAACACGTTAGGGTATCACGTAGAATCGACAGTTCATGCGGCTCCTGATTGTTGGAAGTGGAGGGCGGGAACACGCCCTGGCGTGGCGACTGGCCCAGGATCCGGGCGTGTCCGAGGTGCTCTCTGTGCCCGGCAACCCAGGAATCGCCTGGATCGCCAGGTGTATTCCCGGGAAAGTGACCGACCCAGAGGCGCTTTTGGCCCTCGTCGAGCGGGAACGGGTCGATCTGACGGTGGTTGGCCCCGAGGCGGCCCTGGACGCCGGGCTGGCTGATCTCCTCCGTGCCCGAGGCCACGCGGTCGTGGGACCGGTCCGGCGGGCCGCGGCCCTCGAAACATCCAAGGTCTTTTCGAAGCGGTTCATGGCGGACGCGGGGATTCCCACGGCCCGGTTCCTGGCGTGCGACACGCTCGAGTCTGCGCTGGCCGCCGTCGCCGGTGACACCTTCGGCTTCCCGGTCGTCGTCAAGGCGGACGGCCTCGCCGGAGGCAAGGGCGTGGTCATTGCCGCCGATCGCGCCGAAGCCGAAGCGGCCGTGACTGCCGCCATGGTGGACCGGCAGTTCGGGGACGCAGGCGCAACCCTGGTGATCGAAGAGTGCCTGACCGGCCCCGAAGTCTCATTTTTTGTGCTGGCTGATGGACGCCGCGCGATTCCAATCGGCAGCGCCCAGGATCACAAGCGCGTGTTCGACGATGACCGTGGCCCGAATACAGGGGGCATGGGCGCTTTTGCCCCGAGTCCGTTGCTGACCCCGGCGCTTGAAGCGGAGGTCATGCGAACCATCGTGCAACCCGTGCTCGACGGGTTGCCGGACGACGGGGGGTACCGCGGGTTTCTGTACGTGAGCCTCATGCTCACGCCGGCCGGTCCGAAGGTGATCGAGTTCAACGTGCGGTTCGGCGACCCGGAGACCCAGGTGGTCTGGCCGCTGCTCGGCGGCAACGTCACCGAGGTGCTCCATGCGGCCGCCAGCGGTAATCTGGGCGATCGGACCATTCCAATCCTGCCTGGGGCGTGCGTCGGCGTGGTCCTGGCGGCGCAGGGATATCCCTCACACCCTGTCACCGGTCACACGATCACCGGCGCAGATGCCGACTTTGGTTCCGAGGTCACGGTGTTCCATGCAGGCACCGCCGAACGGGACGGTCACCTCGTCACCGCGGGTGGCCGCGTCCTGACCGTGGTGGGCCGGGGCGCCGACCACGCCGACGCGATGCGGAAGGCTTACGCGGCGGTGACCAGGATTTCGTTCGAGGGAATGCAGTACCGCCGCGACATCGGCAAAAAAGCTTTGGTAATCTGAGCGTGTTATGGCACTAGACGTCTTGATCCTGATGGGCTCTGACTCCGACGCGGACGTGATGTCCGCTGCAGGGGCAGCACTGAACGAATTTGGTCTGACCTGGGAGATGACGGTCGCGTCGGCGCATCGTTCCCCGGCGCGCGTGTTGCGGCTGATCGACGACGCGCACACGCGCGGCGTCAAGGTGTTCATCGTGGGGGCCGGTGCTGCCGCGCACCTGGCCGGCGTCGTCGCGGCGCATACCCCGCGCCCCGTCGTGGGCGTGCCGATCGACTCGTCGGCGCTCAAGGGGATGGACGCGCTGCTCTCCACGGTGCAGATGCCGCCCGGAGTGCCGGTCGCGACCGTCGCGATCGGGAAGCCCGGTGCGACCAACGCGGGGGTGCTCGCCGCGCAGATGATCGCGCTCGGCAACGCCGGCGTGGCGGAGAAGGTGACCGCGTACAAGGCGGGCCTGGAAGCCAAGGTCGAAGCCGCCGCCGCGCGCCTCGCTGCAAAGCAGTAACGCGTCAGGCGCGCTGTTCGCCTTCGACGAGCAGTTGTCCGCACGCTGCGCGGATGTCGCGTCCGCGGCTCTTGCGAACGGAGACGGTGACCCCTGCGTCCGACAGGATCTTCGCGAACGTATTCACGCGCGCGTCCGATGGGCGCGCGTACGGAATTCCCGTCGCTTCGTTCAGGGGAAGCAGATTCACCTTCCCCGGAATACCGTCGAGCAACCGCGCCAACCGTCGCGCATCGTCGGGCGTATCGTTCACGCCATCGAGCAGCACGTATTCGAACGTGATGCGCCCGCGACGCCGGAGCGGAAAGTTCCGGCAGGTCTCCATCAGCTCCTCGAGCCCGTATTTCCGATTGATCGGCACCAGCGCATCCCGTTGTTCGTCGGTGGTGCCATGCAGGGAGATCGCCAGATTGGGCATCACGGGTTCGTCGGCGAGTTTTTTGATCGCCGGCACGAGGCCCACCGTGGACAAGGTCACCCGGCGCGGGGCGACAGCCAGTCCCTGCGGATCGGCCACCATCCGCAACGCCTTCATCGTCGCGTCGTAGTTGTGCAGCGGCTCGCCCATCCCCATCAGCACGATGTTGAAGGGGGATGTGCGCAGGTGGGTTTCGCGCGCCAGTACCCGGACCTGTCCCGCGATTTCTCCCGCACTCAGGTGCCGGATCAGTCCCATTTTTCCGGTGAGACAGAATCCGCAGGCCATGGCACAGCCCACCTGCGTGGAAATGCAGAACGTCTGGTTTGGGGTGTCCGGGATATAGACCGCTTCGATGTGACGGCCGTCGGCGAGGCGGAGCAGGAACTTGGTGGTGCCGTCCGACGACACCTGCTTGGTTTCCAGCGTGGGCTCGGAAATACGAGCCTCCGTTGCCAACCGCGCCCGCAACGGGGCGGGCAGGTCTGTCATGGCGTCGAAGGCCACAACGTCCCGCTGGTGGAGCCACTGGAAGATCTGGCGCCCTCGGAATGCTGGCTCCCCCATGGCGACCAGGGCCGCCTCAAGTTCGGGGCGGTCGCACTCGGAAAAATCCTTCACGGGAGTCACATCGGAGCCTTGTTCCACAACAATCGCCATGGTATCATTCCGAGCTTGAGTCGCTCCTGTAACTTCAAGTCTGTGAACAACTTAAACGATTTGGTGGACGTCAGGTCGTGGTGAGGGCGGAGACGTTGCCCTCGGGCCTTCGGCTCGTCACCGAATCGATTCCGCATGTCCGGTCGGCGGCCATCGGCGTCTGGTTGACCCGTGGGTCCCGGCACGAATCCGATGCCGACAGCGGGATCGCGCATTTTGTCGAGCACATGTTGTTCAAGGGCACGCACACGCGGTCGGCCCGTGACCTGGCGCAGCAGATCGACTCGATCGGCGGCCAGGTCGACGCGTTCACCTCGAAGGAATACGCCGGCTACTACATCAAGGCGCTCGACGAGCACCTGCCCTTGGCCCTCGACATCCTGAGCGACATGGTGCTCCGCCCGGCGCTCGCGCCGGACGAGGTCGCGCGCGAGCAGGGCGTCGTGCTCGAAGAAATCAAGATGGTGGAGGACGCGCCGGACGACCTGGTGCACGAGATGTTTGCGCAGCATTTCTGGGCGCGGCATCCGCTGGGGCGCCCCATCCTCGGCACCGCCGAGACGGTGCAGGCGTTTTCCTCCGAGCGGCTCCGGGAGTTCTTTTCCCGCACCTATGTCGCGTCGAATCTGGTGGTCGCGGCCGCCGGCCACCTCGATCACGATCGACTGCGTGATGATGTGGCCCGGGCCTTCGAGACGCTGGTGCCGGCTGGTGATGCGACGAGTGACACGCCTCCGCGCGTGACGCCGGGCGTCGTGACGCGTCAGAAGGACATCGAGCAGAGTCACGTGTGCCTCGGGTCGCCGGCGGTCAGCCAGACACACCACGACCGCCACGCGGCGCTGGTCCTGAACACAATTCTTGGCGGGTCGCTCAGTTCCCGGCTGTTCCAGCACATCCGCGAGGATCGCGGGTTGGCCTATGCCGTGTTTTCGAACCTCGCGACCTACAGCGATGCCGGCATGTTGTCGGTGTACGCCGGGTGCGCCGCCGACAAGGTTGAAGAAGTCGTGGCGCTCACGCTCGCCGAACTGCGCGCCCTGCGCGACGCGCCGGTCCCGGCCGACGAATTGCGCCGCGCCAAGGACCACCTGAAGGGCAGCGTGATGCTCGGGCTGGAAAACACCTCCAGCCGCATGTCGCATCTGGCCCGCCAGGAAATGTGTTTCGGGCGGCAGGTGACCTTCGACGAAATCCTCGCCAACATCGAGGCGGTCGGTGCCGATGACGTGTTGCGCGTGGCGGGTGATGTGTTTCAAGACGGCGCGATCGCCGCAAGTGTTGTGGGGCCCGATGAGGCGCCACCGTTGCTGGCGTCGCAATTGGTGATGGGGATGCACGCATGATTCCGAGATATACCCACCCCGAGATGGGCGGCATCTGGAGTGAACAACGACGCTATGACGCCTGGCTCGAGGTCGAGCTCGCGGCGACCGACGCTCTGGCCGACACCGGCGTGGTGCCGAAGGACGATGCGCGCATCCTTCGGGAGCGCGCGACGTTCGACATCGCGCGCATCGAAGAGATCGAGCAGACCACACAACACGACGTGATTGCCTTCACGACGGCGGTGGCCGAGAAGGTCGGTCCGGCCGCGCGGTGGCTGCATTTTGGCCTGACCTCGTCCGACGTCCTCGACACCGCGCTGGCGCTGCAGATGCGTGCCGCGTGCGACCTGCTGCTGACGCGTGTGGACGCGCTGGCTGACGCCATCAGGACGCGGGCGATGGAGCACAAGCACACGCCGATGATCGGCCGTACGCATGGTGTCCATGCCGAGTTGATGACGTTCGGTGTGAAGCTGGCGTTGTGGTACGCGGAAGTGGGTCGCGCCCGGGAACGGGTGGTGCGGGCGCGCGAGGCCGTGTCGGTCGGCAAGTTGTCAGGCG
Organism: uncultured Solibacteraceae bacterium; assembly: GCA_964559545.1. GTDB lineage: Bacteria > Acidobacteriota > Vicinamibacteria > Vicinamibacterales > SCN-69-37 > SYFT01. Next base: position 13,408 of record CAZLJG010000019.1, read on the forward strand.
CGGTCGGCGTGTTCGCGCATCTGGATCCCGCGATCGAAACGGCCGTCTGCGCGCGGCTGGGGCTCACCCCGGCGCCGGTGGCGTCGCAGGTGATTCAGCGCGACCGCCACGCCGAATTGCTCTCGGCGCTGGCGATTCTGGCCGCGTCACTCGAAAAATTTGCGCTGGAAGTGCGCGGGCTGCAGAAAACCGAAATCGGCGAAGTGGAAGAGCCGTTTGCCAAGGGGCAGAAGGGCTCGTCGGCGATGCCGCACAAGCGCAATCCGATTGCCTGCGAACAGATTGTCGGCCTGGCGCGCTTGATTCGGTCCAACGCCATGGCGGCGATGGAAAACGTCGCGTTGTGGCACGAGCGCGACATCTCGCACTCGTCGGTTGAGCGCGTGATTCTGCCTGACAGCTTCATTGCGCTCGATCACATGTTGCGCCGCTTCACCCGCGTCGTGGCGGGTATGGTGGTGTACCCGGATCGCATGGCGGAGAATCTGCAGCGGTCCCGCGGCGTGGTGTTCTCCGGCAGTGTGCTGCTGGAACTGGCGCGGCGCGGCGTATCGCGCGAAGACGCCTATGCCTGGGTGCAGCGCAACGCGATGCGGTCGTTTGCCGAGCGTGTGGACTTCAAGCCGCTGCTGCTGGCCGATGCCGACATCATGCGCGTGCTGCCGGCGAATGTGCTCGAGGAGTGTTTTGACCTGGGCGCGCAGTTGCGGAACGTGGACGCGATTTTTGCGCGGGTCTTCAAGTCGTAGATGCGGAAGACGCAGGGGGATGGGATGAACGACAAGTTCCGCGAAGAGTGCGGCGTCTTTGGAATCTTCGGGCACCCCGAAGCCGCAAACCTGACCTACCTCGGGCTGTATGCGCTGCAACACCGCGGTCAGGAAAGTGTCGGCATCAGCACCTCTGACGGCACACGCCTCAAACTCCACAAGTCCATGGGCTACGTGGCGGACGCCTTCGACGAATCGACGCTGGCGTCACTCGCTGGCACAAGCGCCATT
>CAZLJG010000019.1:14418-21426 GCA_964559545.1 uncultured Solibacteraceae bacterium
AAGCGGACTGAAAAACGCGCAGCCGATTCAGATCGAGTGCACGCACGGCGAAATCGCGATTGGTCACAACGGCAACCTGGTCAACGCCGACGAATTGCGCCAGGCCCTGGTGCAGTCCGGATCCATCTTTCAGACCACGAGTGACACCGAGGTGCTGCTGCACCTCTACGCCCGGTCCAAGGCCACCACGCCGGATGCCGCACTGGTGGAGGCGATTTCGCAGGCGCAGGGCGCGTTCTCGCTCGTGTGGTTGACGAAGGACAAGTTGATCGCCGCGCGCGATCCGCATGGCTTCCGGCCCCTGACGATCGGCCGCCTTGGTGATGCCTACATCGTCTGCTCGGAAACGTGCGCGCTGGATCTCATCGACGCCACGTGGGTGCGCGATGTCGAGCCGGGCGAAGTCCTGATCATCAGCGCCGAGGGGATGCAGTCGCTCAAGCCGTTTGCGCCGGCGGCGAAGGCGCATTGCGTGTTTGAGCACGTCTACTTCGCGCGTCCCGACTCCTACGTGTTTGGCCAGAGTGTCAACGAGGTGCGTACGGCCTTCGGTCGCCGCCTGGCGGCGGAACAACCGGCGGACGCTGATGTCGTGGTGCCGATTCCCGACTCGGGTGTGTGCGCGGCGACGGGATTTGCCGAGGCGGCGGGACTCCCGCTCCAGATGGGGCTGATCCGGAACCACTACGTGGGGCGCACGTTCATCGAGCCGCAGCAGTCGATTCGGCACTTCGGCGTACGCGTGAAGCTCAATCCGGTGAAAAGCATTCTTGCGGGGCGCCGTGTCGTGCTGGTGGATGACTCGATTGTGCGGGGCACAACCAGTCGAAAAATCGTCAAGATGGTGCGCGCAGCCGGCGCCACCGAAGTCCACATGCGGATCAGTTGTCCCCCGACGGTCTCGCCCTGTTTCTACGGTGTGGACACCCCGCAGCGGTCGGAGTTGATCGCGGCCACGCACACGCTGGAGGAGGTCCGGAAGTACATCGGGGCCGACAGTCTCGGCTATCTGTCGCTCGACGGCATGCTGGTGGAAGTCGGCAGCGAGCGCAAGTCCTACTGCACGTCGTGTTACACCGGCGAGTACCCGGTGGCCTTCCCGCGCAACGAGGCGGCGTACCTCCAATTGGCGCTGAAACTGGTGCCATGAGATCGCGGTCACGATGGGCGCTGGCGGCGGCCGTGTGCATCGGCCTCTGGATGCCGGCATCGGCGCAGACGCCGCCGCAGACGCTCTCGACGGCCATCGATCAACTCGTCTCGTTTGATTTCGCCACGCGAACGAATGCCGCCCGTACGGTCAGGCGCAGTCCGGCGGCTGAGGCCATTCCGCTCCTCGCGTCGGCGGCCCGATCCCACAAGGACGGCTACGTGCGGTACCGCGCGCTCGTCCTCCTCGCGGGATTTGGCGAGACCACGGCGACCGGGACGATGCGTGCCCTGTTGGCCGATCCGAATGACCGCGTGCGCGCCGTGGTGTACGCCTGGTTTGAGAGGTACCCCACCAGTGATCTGAATCCCGCCATGATTGCGGCGCTCGACAAGGAGACGTCCGAGTTTGTGCGACCCGCGCTGACCCGGGCACTTGCGGCCGCCCACGCGGACCCGGCGGTTCGGGAGGCGGTGCGTCCTCTGATTACGCGCGGCGAGGACTTCTTTCGCGGCACTGTGATTGAAGCCCTCGGCGACTACAGGGCGACCTGGGCGGCCCCGGTCATCGCCGAGGTCGCCAAGCTCGATGGGCCACTCCAGGACGATGCGATTACGGCGCTTGGAAAGCTGGGCGACAAGTCGGTACTGCCGGTGCTGGCGGCGCTGCAGAAGTCCGCGCCGCGGGATACCCAGCCCGCGATCGCCGCCGCCAGTTGCCTGCTGACGCAGGTGTGTGGTCCACGCGAGGAGTACCTGCGGCAGACCCTGACGTTTGCGGCCGCTGACGCCCAGTATCAAAGTCTCCTGCGCAGTGCGGCGTTTTCGCTCGCCACACTCGCCGCGCGTGGGTCGGTGCCCGCGTTGTCCACGCTGTTTGATGTAGCCGAGCCGTCACGCGACCCCGCGCGCGCGGCACTGGCGCTGGCGGTGGGCCATGTGGCGCTCAGAAACCCAGGCGTGATTCTCGATGCGTTGGAGTCGCGCCGCACGCGCGATGCCGCCATTGCGGTGCTGCAGGACGCCTTCGACATGTTGTCTGAAGACTTCGAGGAAGAACGTTTTTTCGTGGAGATTCGCCGCGCCTACTGGGCGTCGGCGGACGGATCGCCCCGGCGGACCGTGGCACAGGCCCTTATCGACAAACTGGAGTTCTGACGTGGTGGATTATCGGCAATCGGGCGTTGATATTGATGCGGGGAACGAGGTGGTGCGTCGCATCAAACAACTGGCGAAGTCCACGTATACCCCAGGCGTGCTGTCGGGGATCGGGTCGTTTGGTGGCTTGTTCGCCCTTGATGGCAGCGTCGCCGACCCTGTGCTCGTGGCGTCAGCCGACGGCGTGGGGACCAAGCTGAAGGTCGCGTTCATGACCGGCGTGCACGATTCCATCGGCGTTGATCTCGTGAACCATTGCGTCAATGACATCCTCGTGCAGGGCGCACGGCCGCTGTTTTTCCTCGACTATCTGGCCACCGGCCGGTTGTCACCGGATGTCGCGGAGCAGATCGTCCGCGGCGTGGCGGAAGGGTGCCGCGCAAACCGCTGCGCGCTGCTCGGCGGTGAAACGGCCGAGATGCCCGGGTTTTATGCGGATGGCGAATACGATGTCGCCGGCTTCATCGTCGGCATCGTGCCGCGAGCGGGCGTGATCGATGGCCGGTCCATTGTCGCCGGCGACGTGTTGATCGGCCTGCCGTCGTCGGGGCTGCATACCAATGGGTACTCGCTGGCGCGGCGGATTGTGTTCGACCATCTTGGTCTCACGGTCACAAGTGTGGTGCCGGACCTCGGTGAGTCTGTCGGGGAGGCGCTGCTGCGGCCCCATCGGTCGTACCTGCCCGCGATCAGCCCGTTGCTCGACCGCGGGTGGATCAAGGGCATGGCGCACATCACCGGTGGCGGTCTGACCGAAAACGTGCCGCGCACAATGCCCGAGGGCCGGGTACCCCGTGTGGACCGCGCGAGTTGGGAGGTGCCGCCGCTGTTTGCCTGGCTGCAGCGCGCGGGTGAGATTGCCGACGAGGAGATGTTCCGCGCGTTCAACATGGGCGTCGGTCTCGTGCTGGTGGTGGGGGCCTCAGATGCCGATGCCGTGCTCGGAGCGCTGCGGGCTACCGGCGAACCGGCGTGGACGCTGGGCCACGTCGACTGAGTCCCAGGCCTCGGCAGCGTTGACGTAATCGCTCCAGGCGCGCGACTCGAGAAACGGGGCCTGGACCAGCGGGAGCGGGCTGGCGCCGTCCAGACGGCCGGCCAGGCTTCCCCAGGGCCAGTCCTGCGCACGACGCGCGAGTCCGTGGGTGAGCGCCAGTCGCTCCACATCACGCGTCGTCCGAACGAGGTCGCGGACGGCGGGCAGGGGCGTGATCGTGAGGGTGGCGGCCGCGCCGGGTTGGGTAGACATGACCCCGGTGAGGCAACGCCGCAGACGGGATGGGTCAACTGGACCCACAATCAGGTGCCACCGCGTCGGCATCAGGCAATACGCCACCAGCCGGATGGGGTGTTTGAGTAGCGCCGCCCGAAGCCGATTTTGGAGGGCGCGGTAGTCTGCCGGATGCGTCAGAACGGCCGATGGCGGCGTCGGCTGACCGACGATGTGGAAACACGAGAGCGGCGACGAATGGGAGCGTCGTGGCATGGTGCACAAACCAACAGCAAGGGCGGTGCCTGAATGAGTGCAGGTGGTACACCAATCGCCATTCTGATCTCCGGCCGCGGGTCAAATATGCAGGCCGTCGTGGCCGCCGTTCGTGATGGGCGCGTGCCCGCGGTCGTGCAGGTTGTCGTGTCAAACCGGCCGGATGCCCCCGGGCTTGCTTGGGCGCGCGAGTCGGGGATTGAGACGCTGGTGGTGCCGCACCGGGACTACCCGACGCGTGCCGCTTACGACCAGGCGCTTGTGGATGCCCTGCGCGAACGCGGGGTGCGGATGGTGCTGCTGGCCGGGTTCATGCGTGTGCTTGGGCCGACCTTCTGCGACGCCTTTCCGGATGCGATCCTGAACGTCCATCCCTCGTTGCTTCCGGCCTTTCCAGGTGTGGACGCGCAGCGCCAGGCGTTTGAGTACGGCGTGATGGTGACCGGGGTAACCGTGCATCTTGTGACGCCCGAACTGGACGCCGGCCCCGTCGTGGCACAGGCGGCCGTGCCTGTGCTCGGCGACGATACGGTGGACACCTTGCGCGCGCGCATCCTCGTCGAAGAACATCGCTTGCTGCCGGATGCGCTGGCGCGCGTGCTTCGTGGCGGCTGGCGTGTGGATGGACGACGTGTCAGGTGGGATTGAGCACTGCGATTGCGGACCGCGGACTGGGGACTGAACGAATGACTCTTGATGAACAACTGGCGTACCTCACGAAGGGGTGCGTCGACGTCGTGCGTGCCGGGGAACTGAAGGCCAAACTTGAGCGCGCGGCTGCGACCGGTGTACCCCTGACGGTGAAGGTCGGGTTTGATCCCACGGCGCCGGACCTGCACCTTGGGCACACCGTGCTGCTCCGGAAGATGAAGCACTTTCAGGATCTCGGACATCGCGTGGTGTTCCTGATCGGCGATTTCACCGGCCTCATTGGCGATCCGACAGGACGATCGAAGACACGTCCGCCGCTGACACGTGAAGACATCGCGGCGAATGCCGAGACGTACAAAACGCAGGTGTTCAAAATCCTTGATCCACAGAAGACCGTGGTGGACTTCAACGAGCGATGGCTTGGCGCGCTTGGCACCGAGGGGCTCGTTCGGTTGGCCGCGCGGTACAACGTCGCGCAGATGTTGGAACGACGCGACTTCAAGCAGCGCTTCGAAGCCGGCAAGCCGATCGCGATTCACGAGTTCCTGTACCCGCTCGCGCAGGCGTACGACTCGGTGTTTCTCAAGGCGGACGTCGAGCTCGGAGGGACGGATCAGCTGTTCAACCTGAACGTCGGTCGCGACCTCATGCCCGGCTACGGGCTCGAGGCGCAGGTGGTGATGACCACGCCGTTGCTTGAAGGGTTGGATGGCGTCGAGAAGATGTCGAAGAGCCTGGGCAACTACGTCGGCGTGACCGAAGCGCCGACGGAGATGTTCGGCAAGCTCATGTCGGTGAGTGATGACCTGATGTGGCGGTACTACCTGCTGCTCACCGATGACACGCAGGCGGCGGTGGATGCGCGGCGTGCGCGTGTGGCGGCCGGTGACGAACATCCGAAGGCGGCGAAGGTGGCGCTTGCGCGCCGCGTCGTGGCGGACTTCCATGGTGCCGACGCGGCGCAGGCCGCGGCCGATGCCTTCGAAGCGCGTTTTACGCGGAACGAGATCAACGCCGACGATCTGCCGTCGTTTGAGATTGCGTTGGGGACGCGATGGGCCCAGGTGCTTGTCCTGACGGGGAATGCGTCGTCGAACTCCGAGGCGAGCCGGAAGGTGACGGAGGGCGCGGTGCGTCTGGGGGACGTGAAGATTGCGGATCCGCGCGCAGCGTTTGGCGCGGAGGGGACGCATGTTCTTCGCGTGGGACGTCGGGCGTGCCGTGTGGTTGGCGTACCGGCGGGGGCTCCGTCGTAATCGTGAGCCGGAGGATTGGCCGCCGTGCGTCCATGGTGATCTCCCGGCGACGATAGCACCGATAGAGGCTATCTGTGTGGCCTCTATCGAGGGTTTTGTACATGAATCCACCCTCGAATACTCGTCGGCGTGGATGAGCTTCGACGTCGAGTGGCCGATCGGGTGAGTGCGTTGCGGGCAGAGCGTGGCTGGAGCCAGGAAGAGCTGGGTGCCCGGTCGGGCCTGACCTACAAGTTCATCGGGGAAGTGGAACGCGGGCAGAAAAGCCCCTCGTTGGAATCACTCGGCGCGATTGCACGGGGCTTCGGGATGGACATCGGTGAGTTGCTGAGCGCCGGGCGGCCGCGGGAGTCGTATCCCCTGCTTGGGGAGGACCCGTTGGCGGCCGTTCGGGAAGCGCGGGATTCGCTGGATCGGGTGCTGCTACAGGCGGGAAAACCGGCCCGTCGTCGAAAAAAGTAGAGCGATTTGTAACAGCCTGTTGACAAGCCGCGTGTACGTACCTAGACTGGGAAGTCTCGAGCGTCACTTGTGGGTGGCGCTGACACGACCTTCAGCCCTTTCGAACTTCTGAAAGTGGCAGCCCCTCGGTCCTGACGGACTGAATTTGCGGTGAAGACCCCGGGTCAGGCGGAGCGTCGGCGGAAGAAATTCCGACGGCGGCTTTCGAAGAAAAAATTGCTGAAGAGCAACTTTTTCGTTGACAGCACCGGATGCTCGCGATAGTCTTGGAAGGTTCCCCTAACGACAAACGATGTCGCAGGGGAGCGGAAGTGCAAGACTCGGTTCTTTGAAAACTAGATAGAACGTGCAAGCACACAACCCGTCGAGTATCAGCGGGTGGCGCTAAGCGGGATTCGCAAGAATCAGCGCAGCGAACCACCTTTACTTCGACGTAACACAATCCGGAGCCAAATAAAGGCGATCGGGTTAGACCGGATTAGCTCGGAGCAAACCCCGCAAGGGGTGAGCGAGGGGCGAAACCATTTAACTTGAGAGTTTGATCCTGGCTCAGAATCAACGCTGGCGGCGTGCCTAACACATGCAAGTCGAACGCGAAAGTGGAGCAATCCATGAGTAGAGTGGCAAACGGGTGAGTAACACGTGGGCGACCTACCTCAGAGTGGGGGATAACCTTCCGAAAGGAGGGCTAATACCGCATGACATCCCGTGTTTGGATACACGGAGATCAAAGCCGGGGCTCGTAAGACCTGGCGCTTGGAGAGGGGCCCGCGTCCGATTAGCTAGTTGGTGAGGTAACGGCTCACCAAGGCTCCGATCGGTATCCGGCCTGAGAGGGCGGACGGA
>CAZLJG010000020.1:0-20320 GCA_964559545.1 uncultured Solibacteraceae bacterium
ACGAGAAGATGTCGAAGTCGCTCGGCAATGTCTACAACATCCAGGACATTCGCGATCGCGGGTTCCGTCCGTCAGCGCTGCGGTATCTGCTGATGTCGGTGCACTACCGGAAGCAGTTGACGTTCAGCTTCGACATCCTGACCCAGGCGGACGCGGCCGTCACGCGGCTGACCGATTTTCTCGCGCGTGTGGACGCGGTGACGGGTGGGGACGCGCATCCGGACGTGTTGACGCGGCTTGAGACAGCGCGACAGGCTTTCCGTGCGCGCATCGCGGACGACCTGAACGTGCCCGGCGCGCTCGGTGTGGTGTTCGAAGTGCTCCGCGAACTCAACGCGGCCATCGATGCCCGCGGCGTGGGCCGGCCTGACGCCGAGGCCATTCGCGCCGCGTTCGACGAGTTTGACCGTGTGCTCGGGGTCATCAGTCTCCGGCGCGCGGAAGACACCGCGCCGTCTGCCGATGATGCGGAGATTACGGCGCTGGTCGAAGAACGTCGTCTCGCGCGCGTCAATCGGCAGTTTGCACGGGCTGATCAGATTCGCATCGACCTCGACGCGCGAGGCATCATCCTCGAAGATGGTCCCGCCGGTACACGCTGGAAGCGCAAGTAGTCCTATTCCGCGCAGAACGCGCTCTTGATGTGCTGAATCGTGACGCGTTCAGTGCCGACGCCGTCGATGGCGACGACGTCGAACCGGCACGGGGCCTCAAGCCGATTTGACCACGCCAGGTAGTCGAGCGCCATGGCGGCGATGCGCCGCTGTTTCCAGGGCGTGACGCTCTCGGCCGCCGTGCCGTAGCGATCCGTCCGCCGCGCCTTCACTTCCACAAACACAATCGTCTCGCCGTCCTGCGCGACGATGTCAATTTCGCCGTACCGGGTGCGATATCGGCGCGCAAGAATTGCGTACCCCTGGTGCCAGAGTTCCACTGTGGCGAGGTCTTCCCCCAGTTTTCCGGTGTCTTGACGATATTCGAGCAACCGCACGCTCCTGAGTGGAGCAAATCGGGTGCCAGAATCTATTCCCGGAAGTTGCCGAACTGCAGTTCGAGGCCGAAGTCGCCGCCGCGCAGCAGTCGAATGGCATTCTGCAGTTCGTCCTTCGAGCCTGAGGTGACGCGGAGCTGGTCGCCCTGGATGGTGACCTGCACCTTCTTCAGCTTCTGGTCCTTGACGAACTTGACGATGTCGCGTGCCGCGTCCGAGCTGACGCCCTGCTGCAACTCGACCTTCCGCTTCACCATCCCGCCACCAATGGGCTCAAGGTCGCCCAGCTTCAGGTTCTTGATCGGCACACCACGACGGTGGAGGCGCGTCTGCACGATTTCCCAGACGGCGTCCATCTTGAAGTTGTCGTCGGCCACCAGTTCGATCTGATTTTCCTTGGCTTTCAGCTCGATCGTGGACTTGGAGCCCTTGAAGTCAAACCGCTGGGCGAGCTCCTTTTTGGCCTGATTAATGGCGTTATCGACCTCCTGGAGGTCAACTTTGGACGTGATATCGAAGGACGGTTGCGAAGCCATTGGCAAATCGTACTCCAGGACCCAGACGTCAATCCTAGGGGTATTACACCTAAGGGTATTACTGGACCCCTGCCCGGTTTAGGCGCATACTTTGTCCGTTCCAGTTCCAGACAGGTCCCCTTATGCCACAACGCTCCCCCGCACTTGTGCAGTCATCATCCACCCGTGTACGTTCCATGGCCGGTCTTGTGGCTCTCGCCGGGGCATTGCTCCTCGGCGCCGTGTGGCCCTCGGCGCAGATCGGCGGGTCCGGAATGGACCTGGTCGTCGGCCGGAACGTGAACATGGTGTCGGGCCAGACGCTGCCAAACGGCGACCCGTACCTGCAGCGTCAGAACGAGCCGTCGGTGGCGGCCTCGACGCGCAATCCGCTGCACCTGCTGGCCGGCGCGAATGACTACCGCACCGTGGACATCCCGGGCAACTTCGACGATGGGGAGACCGGTGATGCGTGGCTGGGCGTCTTCAAGTCCTTTGATGGCGGCGAACGGTGGCAGAGCACGTTGTTGCCCGGGTACCCGCAGGACACGTCCGCGGCCGGCATGGCCTCACCCCTGAAGGCGTATCACGCGGGCGCGGACCCGGTTGTGCGCCCGGGCACCAACGGCCTGCTGTATTACGCGGGCCTGGCGTTCAACCGTGGCGAAGGCGGCGCAAGCGCGATCTTCGTGTCGCGGTTCGTGGACAACAACAACAAGGAAAACGGCGACCCGATCGCCTACATCTCGACGTCGCTGGTCGCCAGTTCGACCGGCGCCGCGTTTCTCGACAAGCCGTGGCTCGCAGTGGACGTACCACGGGCGGGGGCCAAGGTCTGTCGCATTACGACGCAGCAGCCGGCGCCGACCGTGACGGGTGGCGGAGGCGGAGCCGCGGCCCGCGTGACCTCAACCGCCAAGGGCGCCGATGGCCGCGCCGTGTCTGCCGCCGCGCAGACGATTACCGAGACTCGGACGACCAAGGGCACGCCGACCGTGTTGCCCACGCCCGGCGTGGCCAAGGCCACGTCTGTGACCCAGCAGGTGCTCGCCGGCGCGATGTATGTCGCGTACGCGCAGATCACCACCACGACGCTGGCCACCGGCGCGTCGGACATCGAGTCACGCATCATGTTCTCGCGGTCTGACGATTGCGGTGTGACGTGGACGAAACCGGTGCAGATCAGCGACCCCGCGCACAAGGTGAACCAGGGCTCGACCATCGCGGTTGATCCGAACACGGGCGTTGTGCACGTGGCATGGCGCCAGTTCGGCCTGACGGCCACCGCGTCGGACGCCATCATGACGGTGACGCCGGACATCACCACGACCACCACGGCAGGCAAGGGAGCCACCAAGGCGACCAAGAAGCCCGTCAAGGTGCATGAGTTCAAGCCCGGCCCCAAGGCTGATGCGATTCAGCCCAAGCTGCAGCGCGCGCACCGGCACGGCGACGTGAACCAACTCGTCTCGATTCGTCCCTTTGACTCGGGCACGGGCGAGGATCGGTTCCGCACCAACGCGTATCCGACGATGGCGATTGACGATGAGAGCCGTGTGTATCTGGCATGGACAGAACGCGGCTATGCCGGCGCGCGATCGGATCCGCTTGTCGGTGACGCGCGTGTCGTGCTCGCGACTTCCCGAACGCCCGGTGTGTGGACCACACCGCGCGCCGTGGACTCGAAGCCGGACGGCACCGACCTGCCCGGTCACCAGATGATGCCGTCGATGTCGTACTCCGGCGGCCGGCTGTTGATCGTCTATTACGACCTGCGTCAGGACGTGTCGCGCGTGTTCGGGCCGTTTGTCTCGGAGCGGGACGCGATTGCGACCGCCGATCGGCGCCACACGATCGACGTGCGCGCCGTGCAGGCGCCCAAGGGGGATGTGCCGGTCTTTGGCGTGTCCACGATGGTGTCGCAGTATCTGATGGGCAACCTGCGCGGCGGCGCCGGGTCGGCGCAGCAGTTGCAGTTCAACGCCCCGAACCTGCCGCTCTTCCAGCTCGGCACCGTGCCGTTCATGGGCGACTACATTGACGTGGCCCCCGCGCCGGCGTTCGTGCAGAATGCCGGCGGCACCTGGATTCACAACACCGCGAATACGTCCGCGCCGGTGTTTCACGCCGTGTGGACCGACAACCGCGACGTGCAGAAGCCGAAGGACGGCGACTGGCAGAACTACACGCCCCCCGGCGGCATCGGCTGTGCCGAAGGCCAGACGGGCATGCGGAACCAGAACGTGTATTCCGCGCGCATCACGATGGGGCTGCTCGCCGGTTCGCCCGGCAACACGAAGCCGCTCAGCACAGACACGCCGCGCGGCTTCGTCGTCTTTGCGCAGAACCTGACGTATCAGACCAAGGCCTACCGCCTCACGATTGAAAACCAGCCGGTGGGCGGCAGTGCGTCGTTCGCGCAGCTCGGCCTGGCCACTCCAGAGCCGCTGTTGCTGTCGGTTGATGTCAAGGTGGCCCCGCGATCGATGGTCACACGCACCGTCTACGCGACGTCCACGAATGCGAAGGAGCAGGTGCGGGTCTCGGTGACCGAGGTGAGCGTCGCGGACTTCCTCCCCATCAGCGGGGGATTGGCGACGACGGTGATCCTCAATCCCGATATTTCGAATCCGGATATCTCGAATCCCGACATTTCCAACCCGGACATTTCGAATCCTGACATTTCGAACCCGGATATCTCGAACGCCGAGGTCTACAACCCCGACATCTCGAATCCCGACATCTCGAATCCCGACATCTCCAACCCGGACATTTCGAACCCGGATATCTCGAACCCTGACATCTCGAACGTCCGCATTGCCAACCCGGACATTTCGAATCCTGATATTTCCAATCCGGATATTTCGAATCCCGATATTTCCAATCCGGACATCTCGAACCCTGACATTTCGAACCCCGACATTTCGAACGGGTCACTGACGGATGTCACCTGGACGATTCGGAACGACGGCAACACGACGGCCAGCTTCAATGTGAACCTGTTCATCGCGAACCAGTCGGCGGCGTCCGGCGGCATCAAGACCCAGCTCGTCGTCCACAAGACGTACAAAACGCCTGTCTCGGATGGGTGCGTCCTGAAGTCGCAGACACAGACGGTGCTTGTGGCGAACGTGTTGAACCCGACGTTCAAGACGGCCGGCGACGACACCGCGTTTGATCCGGCGAACCCGGACATTTCCAACACGACGTTGTGGCTCGAGCCCGGCGGGGAAGGCAAGATCACCCTCCGCATCGTCGATCCGAATCCGACGGACAACATCGAAATCAATCCGGTGACCGATGTCACGCCGGTGATCCAGTCACTCGCGGTGAACACGCCGGAGCTCAGCGACCCCACTCCGGAGCCGCCCGCGACGCCGCTGCCGACCGACCCGCCGCCACCACCATCTCCGACGCAGACGACGCTCGCGTTCATCACGCAGCCGTCGAACGCGCTGGTCACTGCGGCCATGGCCGACATCGTCGTCAGCGCCACGACCGGCGGGAACCCGGCTCCTGGTGTGCAGGTCACGCTGGCGATTGCGATTAATCCGTCGGGGGGCAACCTGACAGGTGTCGTGACGACACTGACTGACGCGGCCGGGCTCGCGACGTTCAGTGGCCTGTCGATTAATGAAGACGGCGTGAACTATCGGCTGTCCGCCTCGGCGGCTGCGGCTGAGGCCATGCCGATTCTGTCGGACGCGTTCACCATCGGCGCTGCGGCGCCGCCTCCGCCTCCACCGCCTGTGGGTGCGTGGTCCGCAATGGGCGATGGCGTCGTCGTGCTCGCAGACAACGGTGTCGTCGGTGGCACCCCGAGGATGACGTATCAGCACAACGGTTTCCAGAACTTCAACGGCGCATGGACGTTGTCGGCTGTCGCGGCCGGAGCCGGACCCGTGCGGCTGGATTGGGAGTGGACCGGATTCCATTCCTACTGCGCGGCCGCTGTCCGACTTGAGGCCTTCGTCAGTCGCGGCGGCAATGATGTCGTGGTGGCGCCGCAGCTGAACCTGAGTGACAACTGTGTGGGCGCGCGAAACCCGAGCGCCGGATTCGCATTCGCCGGGGTCGCCGGGGTCGCCGTGCAGGCGGGTGACACCTTCGGCTTCAGGCTCGTCGGCAGCCACGGGGATGGCACCTATCGTCTCGAGGGCGCGTTTGGCGCCATCGTCAACGGGGCCACCTCGGCGAGCCCGTATGTCGTGACCAATGCGTCTGACGGTGGTCCGGGTTCGCTGCGTGCGGCCCTGACCGCGGCCAATACGGCGGCGGACCTGAACACCATCACGTTTGCCATTCCGGGCGCATGGGTGCACCACATCGCACCCGCCACGCCGCTGCCCATGATCTCGCACCCGGTGGTCATCGATGGCCTGTCGCAGCCGGGTTCGGCGTCGATGGCGCCGATGATCAATCTCGACGGCCGGTTCATGCTGAATTTTGTCTCCGACAATAACGATGACCTGCCGGGCACCAATATCGGCCTCGCGCCAGGTTTCGAAGTCGTCGCATCTGATGTGACGATTCGTGGTCTCGGCATCAACCGATTCCCGGGACCGGGCGTGTATATCGGCAACGGCACGGCCAACGTGCGTGTCGAAGACAACGCCATCGGTGACGGGCTCACCGGAGTCCCGACGTGGCCCAGCAACAACATGGGCGTCTGGGCGAACTACAGCAGCAATCACGTGATTGCGCGCAACGTGATTTCGTCGTCTGAAGGATCGGGCATCCTGCTGGTCGGTGGTTCCGGCACGTCGATTACCGGAAACCGCATCGGCACGAGTGCCAACGGCCTGGCCGCACTGCCGAATCTCGACAACGGCATCACGATGTATGACGGGACGTCCGGAACGGTGATTGACGGCAACCTCATCTCCGGGAACGGCACCATCGGGGCTGGCAACGGCTTCGGCATCGACATCCAGCAGTCGGGCGGATTGGCGAATGTCACCAATACGGTCATCACCAACAACGTCATCGGTCTGGACGCGAACGGCAACGTGCTCGCGCGCGGGGCGGTGAACTGGCTTGGTGCCGGCGGGGTCCCGAACGCGGGCCCGAGAGACCGGGGCAACGCTGGCGGTGGCATCCGTGTGACTCGCGGATCAGGCACCGTCATCGGCCTGCCAGGTGCGGGCAACACCATCTCGGGCAATCGGGACATGGGTGTGCACATCACGGGCCCGGCAGCTATCGCGCCGGTCATGCGTGCCAATCGCATCGGCACGGACCCTTCCGGGACGGCAGTCCGCTCCAATCACCGCGGCATTGTGGTGAACGGGTCGGCGGCCACCATCGGTACGAGTGGCGCAGGCAATGGCAACGTTATTTCCGGCAATCTGAGCGACGGTATCGTTGCCGATGGCAACACCGTGATTGAGAACAACCTGGTCGGGGTGGATGCCTCAGGTGCCGCAGCGCTGGGTAACTCCATCCTGAATGCTGGCGGGACACCCCAGGATGTGGGCTGCTGCCACACGAACATCTTCGTGATTGCGCCGAACAACATCGTGCGTGGGAACGTGGTCGGCGGCAACAACGCGCACGCCCAGAATCCCGGCATCCGGTCGGGCGGTGTCTTCGGCGCGGCGCCGAACATCATCGAGGACAACTGGGTAGGCACTGACGTCACTGGTACGCTCGACCTCGGCAACGGCGCGGGCGTGGGGCTCTTTGGCGACCAGTCAGGCACGATCGTGCGACGCAACCTCATCGCCTTCAACGACTGGTACGGCGTCTGGCTCGTGGAAGGCACACAGGGCGCGATGATTGGCGGCGCGGCGGCGGCTGATGGCAACGTCATCCGCAACAACGTCGGCGGCGTGGGTGTCGGCTACAACCTGGCGGCTGGGGATGTGGGGAACCGCATCCTGAGCAACCGGATCACGGGCCATCAGTGGCGCGGCATCCTGCTGGGCGGGAACCATCCGGCGGGGAATGACGGTGGCGACGGGGACGGCGGGCCGAACGGCCAGCAGAACTTCCCGGTGCTGAGCAACATCTCCGACAACGGTGCGGTCACCACGCTGACCTATCAGCTGGACAGTCTGCAGATCAACGCGACGCACACGATTCAGGTGTTCGCCAACACGGCGTGCCACGTCGAAGGCTACGGCGAGGGCGCCCGGCTGGTCGGGTCGTTCCTGCAAATCAGCGACGGTGCCGGCGACATGACGGTCGTTGGTGCCGCACTCACTGAGATGGTGCCGGCCGGTCAGTTCCTGACCGCCACGGCCACCGACGGCAATGGCAACACATCGGAGTTCTCGCAGTGTGTGGCGGTGCCGGCTCCGGGGCCAACCATTACGTCGGCCTCTCCTGCGAATGGGGCGCCCAACGACGGCTATCTGGTGTTCCGCGGCACCAGTCTGCCGTCAGGTATCGGTGATGTGGTTGCTGAAGTGTCCAACGGCATCACGACCATGAACGGCTTCTGGTACCCAGGTGCATCGTCGCCAACCGCAGGATATGTGCGGCTGCCCGGCATGCCGCTTGGGGCAGCCACGGTCCGGTTGCGTAACAACGCCGGCACCATCGTGACGAACTGGTTCCCGATCACCATTACGGCCGTCCCTGGCACGCCGGTGATCACGGCGGTCCGGGACGGCGGTCTCAACGTCGTGGCCGCGCCGGTCGCAGCCGGTACGGTGATCTACGTCGGGGCGGACGGGATCGACTCGACGGGAGCGGTGGTGCGTTTCACGCAGGGTGCCATGACGTGGGAAGTCACCGGCGTTCTGACGTCAAACGCCGCAATCGGGACAGCTCTGCAAGTGGCCCTGCCCGGTGACGCCTCAACCGGACCGATCGACGTGAGCATTCGGCAGGGCGCGAGTGCATTCAGCACCCCCGTCACGATCTCCGCGTCCAACCCCGGCTTCATCGGACCGGCTGGTGGCCCCGGCGGCAATCCCTTTGGTCCAGTGGCCTGTAATCCAGGGTCGGTGTTGACCGCGCTGACGGGCGAGGCGGGTAGTTACCTGGGCCAGATGACGATGTGGTGCGCGCCGGTGCAGGCAGGGCCGTCCCTTGGTGCCTCGGTGCCGTCGGCTGTCATTGGCATTCCTGGCGTGGGACCGGTCGACTTTGGTGTCGCGCTGACGTGTCCTGCCAATCATGCGATCACTGGCATTTTCGGAGAAGCCGGTAACGTCGGATGGGGCGTCGTGGTTGACGGTCTTGGTGTGCGATGCACAGACGTCGCGACAAACGCCGTCTGGACATCAGGGATGGTCGGTGGGCAGGCCACCGTTCCTTTCAGTCTCATGTGTCCAGCCGGCGATGAAGGCATCGGCTTCGCCGGTGGCTTCGGTGGCGTCCTCGACCGCATCGGGATCGTTTGCGGCAACCGCGCCGCGCCGGAGCCGGTGATGTCAGCGCTTCAGGCCGGTTCGAGCCTGTTGGAGCAGCGGCTCGATCTGGCGAACCAGGCGATAGCTCGGCAGATCGTCGAGGAACACCGCAGTCGCTTCGCCTTTGCGCGCGAGGCAGCGATCGAATTCCGACGCCGCTTCCGGGTAGGCGCCTAACGCGAGATAGGCACGGCCCAGGCTCAGCCGTCCGAGCCAGGTATCAGCCAGCTTCTGCGCGGCTTCAAACTGCATCAGCGCATCGCGTGACCGGCCCGCCGCCAGCGCCGCTTCTCCCTTGAGGAGGGCGGCGTAGATGCGTGGTTCGTTCTCGAGCCGGTTGTCCATCTCCACGGCGATCGCATCTGCCGCGCCCGCCTGGCCGGCGCCAATCATCACTTTGGCCGCCGTGTAGAGGATGCCGTCTTCCCGGCCGACCGTCACGGCCTCACGGGCCGCGCGCAGCGCCGCGGCCGTGTTGCCCTGCGCCAACAGCACTTCGGCCTTGATCGCAAGCCGTCGGCCGACCGACACCAGATTCTTCGCCGTGCGGTCCTGCGCGATGGCGGCATCAAGCATCGCGAGCGCATCCGCGTTCCGGCCCTCAAACAACGCCTGATCGATGCGGCCACTCGCGGCATCCGCCTTCGCATCAGGAGAGGCGAGTGCGCCAAGCCGCTCCCATGTGGCCGCCGCCTCAGCCGAATGGCCAAGCGCAAGGTGCGAGAGCCCGAGCGCGACGTACGCCTTGATCCGTTCCGGGTTGAGTTGCAGGACGTCATTGGCCAGCGTGATGGCCTGATCGAAGTTGCCGGCGTACATCGCGAAGAGCGAGGCATTGTTCCGCCGAATCACGTTCGTCGGATAAATCTCCGACGCGCGCAGGCCGGTGTCCAACGCCTTCGCCAACTCGCGACGCTGAAACTGGGCGACCGCGAGATTGGCGAGTCCCGCCGAGTCGGCGGGATACTGCGCGGCCAACGCTTCGAACTCCTCAAGCGCCTTGTCCGAGTTGCGCTTGAACAGGTAATACCCGCCGCGCGTCCGGAACTTCTCGCGCTCCGTCATGCGGTCGAGGTGCGAGAGCGCGGCGAGATAACTGGCTTCCGCCTCTGCAGGTCGCCGAAGGTTGGAGTACGTCGCGGCGAGACCGGCATGTGCGCGTCCGAAGTCAGGGTCGATCGCGAGGGCGCGCTGATACGCCACGATGGCCTCTTCCTGCTTGCCGGCCCATCCAAATTCCTGCGCCTCTGTATAGGCTTTCGCCGCTTCGAGCGACGCCGCGGTAAACGTCTCGGCGTCGCTGGCGGCCGTGTCCGTCTTGGTATCGCCGAGTGTTTCGCGCACGCGGGCGGCGGCCCGGCCAACGGCTTCGAGAATTTGATCCTTGGCTGGCGCCGTCGTGGTCCAGTCGAGCAGCACTTCGTCGCTCTCGGCGCGTGTAGCGGTGACCCGCAACGCCACACCGTCGCCCTGTGTCGTCACATCGCCGCCGACGATCACATCCAGGCCTTCGCGCATGGACACGAGTTTCGCCACCGACGCGTCGAGCGCAGCGCCCGGCTGCAATGTCGATGCGAGGCGCAGGGCATCACGCCGTGGGTAGGCGGAGATAAACGACGCGCCTTCGACGCCGACGGCCATGGCCTGTTCGACCAGGCCGTTGAAGACCGGATCTCCCGTCTGGTTGACGAAGTCGGCAATGAGCACGGACACCGGCTCCGTGGGCTGCACACCCGCGCTCTTGGTGAACCACCACGTGCCTGCCACCAACCCGAGGGTCAACACGGCAGCGCCCGCCATCATCATGGGCGTCAGCTTCCGGGCCTCAGGAATCAGCAGCCCCTGATCGTCGAGCCGGTTGAGCGCGGCGACCAGCTCGGATGTCGTGAGGTAGCGATCCGCCGGACTCAACTGCAGGCACTTCGTGATGACGGCGTCGAAATCAGCCGGCACGTTCGGATCACGCTTCGCGAGAGGTTCCGGAGCGTGTGAGATCCGATCGGTGAGTGTCTCCCAGGCTGACTTGCCAGGTTCCGCCTTACGTCGGCCCAGCAACAGGTCCGTGAGGATCAACCCGAACGCGTAGATGTCTGTCCGATGATCGACTGATTCGCCCTTCGATTGCTCGGGCGACATGTATTCCAGTGTGCCGATGATCGCGCCGGCGGTGTCGGCCCCCTGGACTGCGATCCCGAAGTCCATGATGAGCGCGTGGCCTTCGCCATCCACCATGATGTTCGCGGGCTTGAGATCGCGATGGACGACACCGGCCTCATGCGCGGCCTCAAGGCCGGATGCGATCTGCCGCGCCAACGGCAGCACACGGTCGATCGGCAACTTGCCCTCGCGCTTGAGCACGGTCGAGAGGTCTTCCCCCTCGATAAACGACATCGTGATGTATTTCGTGCCCTCGATGTCGCCCAGATCGTGAATGCGCACCACGTTGCGATGCGTGACCTGCCGCGCGAGCAGCAGTTCCTGCTTGAAGCGTCGCTCAATGTCGGCCGTGTGCGTCGGATCGGCCGTCGCATCAGGACGGATAACCTTCAAGGCGACGACAACGTTGAGGGTGGTGTCCCAGGCCTGATAGACCACGCCCATGCCACCGACGCCGAGTTGTTTGATGATGCGGTAGCGGGTGCCGAACTCGTCGCCGGCGTTCAGATGCGCGACGCTGCGCGGACGCACGGTCGGTGTGTCACTCAGGCGTGTCTCATCGGAGAGACGGGTCTCATCCCCTCCAATAGTGGGTTCATCACCCGATCGTGTGACGTCGTCGTCCATGCCCGCTCAGATTATGTCCTCAAACGCTCACTTGATGACGATGACTGATTGGGCCTGGCGACCGTTGGAATCCACCGCAGTGAGTGTGTGGGTGCCTCGAGTGAGCGGCCAGGGGAGCTGGCGGTCTCCCAGCGTGGTGCCGATGGGCCTGCCGTTGCTCGACCAGTCGACCCGACCCACGGCGCCTTGCGCCCGCAGAGGGACGGCCTGGAACTCCGGGCGGAGCGTGGGGTCAATCAGGTACGTTGCGCCGGACGGGGGGGACATGATGGCAAAACCCGTGCTGGGCTTGCCCGCCGAAGTCTCGGCGAAGGCGGGTGCAAGGTGCTGGGTGCTTGGTGCGTTGGCCCACGCGCCGTATTCGGGCGGGTAGACCGTGAGCACGCCGCGATCGGTGGCGTGGTGCCAGTTGCAGGTGCGGTCACCTGCGTCGTGCGGGAGGTGCTCGCGGATGCGGGCGGGGCACGCGCTGCCGGCGACGAGCCCTGACTCGGCACAAAGCGTGACTTCACGGAGGCCGTCGGGCACGTCGCGGATAGGGGACTCGTCGAACAGGGGGAGGGCGCCGCGCGCGTATTCGACGGCCGCCAGCATGACGTCGTGGAAGATTGGGCCCGCGCCCGTGACGCCTGTTGAGAACCTGAGCGGGGTGCGGTCGAGGTTGCCGACCCAGACCCCGACCGTCACGTCGCGTGTGTATCCGACGGTCCAGTTGTCGTGATACGCCTGCGAGGTGCCGGTCTTGGCCGCCACAGGAAACGGGAAGTCGAGACTGCCGCCTTCCCCAAACACGTATCGCCGCGCCTCCGGGTCCGACAGGATGTCGGTGATCCAATACCTGGTTCGTTCGGAAAAGACCTCAGAGGTCTGTCCTGCGAAGAGGCCGTAGGCGTGTGTGAGTTCGTCGAGCCGCACCTCGGCGTTGCCCAGGGTCAGGCCGAGACCGTAGTGCGCGGCGGTCTGACCCAACGTGGTGATGCCGGCGCGGCGGAGCGTGTCAGCGACGGCGGGCACGCCGATGTCGGACGCGAGTGCTACGGCGGGCACGTTCTCGGATCCGGCGAGCGCCAGTCGCGCGCGGAGTGGCCCGCGGAATCTGCCGTCGTAGTTGCGCGGGCTGTAGAGGATGCCGGCTTCGGCCGTCGGGAACGTGCTGGGCACGTCGGCGAGCACACGGCCGGGGTGCCAGCCTCGTTCAAACGCCGCTGCGTATGTAAACGGCTTCAAGGCAGACCCCGGTTGACGGGGAGTCATCGCTCCGTCAATGTCCGAGCCGTCCGTGACCCACGCCAGCCACTCCTGGGTGCGGTTATCGAGGACCACCACCGACACCTGCCGGGCGTGATGCGCATCGAGCATCGGACGCTGCGCGCGCACGATCCCCAGCACCGTGCGCTGCAGCCGGGCGTCAAGGGACGTGACGACAGTAGGTGGTGTAGGTGATGTAGGGCGCGCTGAATTTGAGCGCGTCAACACGCGGCGGACCCAGTGGGGGGCGATCGATTCCGGCTCGGAAGCCGAGACGGTGAGTCGTTCGGCGAGGGCGACCTGGAGCGCCGCGGGGTCGAGCCAGCCTTCGTCTGCCATGCGGTGGAGGATGCGATGCTGGCGCGGCTGGGCGAGTGCGATGTCGCGTCGTGGATTAAAACGGCCGGGACGTTGCGGCAGCGCCGCGAGGTAGGCGGCTTGCGCCGGCGTCAGCTCTGCGGCCGGCACCCCGAAGTAGTACTCGCTCGCGCGCGCAATGCCTTCCACCTGATTGCCGTAGGGCGCAAAGGCCAGATACCGCGCGAGGATGTCCTGCTTCGTGAGGCGGTGTTCAAGCCGGAGCGCGAGCACGGCCTCGCGCATTTTTCCGAACATCGTGCGTCCAGGCGGGCGCCCTGCCCGTGCGTCCGCCAGTGCGACGACCTGTTGGGAAATCGTGGATCCACCTTCAGCGACCCGCCACTCGCGCAGGTTGCGCCAGAACGCCCGAGCGACCGCGATCGGATCGACACCGATGTGCGAGTGGAACCGATGATCCTCTGCCGCCAATGTCGCCGAGACGACCAGCGGCGGGAGGTCGTTGGGCGGCAGCCACGTCCCGCGAGTGCCCCGATCCGATCGCGCTTCGTAGAGCCGTTCGCCGTGCCGATCGAGCACGGTGACTGATGGCTGGATGTCCACAGTGGACAGCAGATCCGCCGGCACCGAGCCGAGGCGAAGGTACAACGCGAGCGTCAGCAGGAGCAGCGCCCCGACGATCGGCTTCCGGAACCGCCTCAGCGGAAATCGTCTCACCGCACGACCACCGTGGCAGCGGCCGCCCGGCCATTCACTTCAGGCGCATACATGAGTTCCGCCGACGGACCTGCCGCAGTGAAGGAGCCGGCCGTCGTCGCACGCACCAGGTACGAGAACTCGTGTGTGCCGTCGGACAACCGCGTCGCAAACAGCTGCACGCGGTCATCGTGTTTTTCGACGTGGTCAAACCCGCCGCGCTGCCAGCGCATCCACCACGAGCCGCCGGAGTCCCCGGTCGCCGACGCTTCGCGCGCGAGGTCGCTCGCCGTGGTGCGGAAATACCCGTCCACGGCTTCAAAGCCCGCGGGCAGGGCATCCACGACCGCGACGTAGCGCCGTTCCTGAGGCGTGGTCACACGCAGCACCACCCGGACGAGATCGCCGGCGGCAAACGACGTGCTCACCGGGCCATCGCCATTCTCGACGAATCGTTCATAACGCCGTTCGACGCGAAGTCCCTGGTCACGCGCGGGCGGCGCCGTCAGCGGCGTGAACGTGAGCCGCGCCGACGCGTAAAGCCGTCCCGTGCCGGTTCGACTGAGCGTGAGTGCGGATGACGACCCTGCGGCCACGGCCCGAAGCACGTCCGGCATCGTCACCTGCAGACGCTGCGCGACTACCGAACGGCCTCGGAAGGTCGCGGTACCCAGCCGTGTCGTGCCCAGCGTAGCTGTTGCCGTCATGTCCGGCGTCTCCCGCTCGAAGGCCCGGTAGTACGCGACCATCGCTTCCAGCGTGGTCGCATTGCTCTGGGTGTCGCCCCAGTGGCCGTTGCGTTGTGCGGCCAGAAGCCAGCGCACCAGGCCGGGTGTGATCGGGCCAGGGTCGTCTGCCGAGCCGACATCGCCGCGCCGCACGAGGCCGTTCAGCACGAGTGCGGTGGCACGCGTATTGGAATGCCAGATCCATCCGAGCGCATCCGCGTTGAGTTCCTGCACATGCGCCTGGTCGCCTTCGACCCGGAGGGCATTGGTCACGCGCGTGAGGATCGCCTGATACCGCGGCCCACGATCCTTCGCCGCCGACAGCGCGTCCAGCAGGTACGACAACGCGAAGATCGGCATCCGGTCAGCGGCTGCCACGAGTCGCGTGATGTGGGAGTCGGTCGTGCGTCCCCACTCAGCGAGCACCTTGACGGCAAATGCGTGGGAGGCGGCCCACACCGGCACCATGTCGATTTGAGCTGGAGGATCGGTTGCGGCCAACTGGCTCTCGAGGTAGTCGAGCGCGCGATCCACGACGGCTTGATCAGGGGCGATACCAAGGTCGCGGCCCGTGCGAATGACATGGAGGATGTACGCGCTGAGATACGGACTCGAATAACACGACGCGCCAGGCCACAACGCAAACCCGCCATCCCCGCACTGGAAGGTGGGGAGCTCCTGCAGCAATTGTGTCGCGCGCGTTCGATAGTCCGCAGGCGCGACCCCGCCCACCGAGAACGCGTTGCCAAGGTCGGCCGCCAGGAGATAGCCAAAAGCGGCCGAGGCTTTTTGTTCCGCGCATTGATACGGGTAGTTCGCGAGGTAACCCACGCCGCCGCCCAAACCCACAAGCGCCGTGGACGCCCAATCAATCGTGAGGCCTCCGGCCGTGGGCACCACGCCAACGGGCATCTCGACTGGCTGTGTCCAGGCATCCGTGGTCTGCGCAAACGCGGCGACCGTTTCGGATGGCGCAGGCGCGATGACCGGCACCGCGGCTTCGAACGCGTCGGTGTGTTCGCCCATCGTGACGCTGACCTGCACACGCGCCTGCCCGGTCCGTCTCGCCGCCGCCGCAAATCGCACGTCCACGCTGCCGCCAGGCCCGACGGTCACGCGCTGCGTCACCGGTCCGGTAAGTTCCACGAGCGTGGTATCCAGACTGCGCACGGTGACCGTGGCCTCGCCACCAGTCGCCAATGTGTTGGTGACCACGGCGCCGAACGACGCGGTGTCTCCAGGCCGGAGGAAACGCGGGTAGGTGCCAAGCAGCGTGACCGGCTTGCTCACCGTGATTTCCGACGCACCCGAACCAAACCGCGAGGCTGCGTCACCAGCCACGGCCATGATGCGATACGTGGTGAGCGACTCCGGCAACGTGATGTCGGTGGTCGCGGTGCCATCCGCGTTGGTGATCACCGAGCCGAGCCAGAACGCGAGCGGCCGGAAGTCCTGCCGCACGTTGGCGGTCGCACCACCTCCGCCGCCGGGATCCGCACCTTTCGGTGTGAGCACGCGTCGCGACACGATGCGCTGCCGACTGTCGGCAGTCGCGACCTGCAGAGCCTTTTCCAGATAGACGGCCTTGAGTACATCAGGCGCACGATAGTCGGTGAGTGACAACACGCCGTAGTCCACCGCCCACAAGGTCACTTCACTCCGCACCGGACGGGCCGCGACATCGGCCACCCTCAGCGACACTTTCGCGGTATTCGCAGGTCGATAGTTCGGCCGATCAGCCGAGACCGACACACTCAGACGTTTGGTCGCATCTTCCACCTTCAGTTCGGTGTAGCCGAGACGGAATGCCGGTTTGCCGGGGTCACTGCCGTCGTTGCCGAAGTCGTTGGATGTGCGGCCGCGCACGAGCAGCACGGAGACATACACGTTCGGAATGTCATCTTCGGTGATGGGCACTTCCACTGTCTGCTGAGTGGACGTCAACGCAAACCGTCGGTGACTGCGGACGCCTTCGCGCTCGACCGTCAGCAGCGCCGTGGCCGACTCCCACGGCGACTCAATCATGATGCGTGCCCGGTCGCCGGGCTTCCAGGTCTGCTGCTCGGGCGTCAGTGTGATCCGGTTGTGATCGAACCGCTGCCACGCCGTATACCCGGCACCCAGCCCATAAAACGGTTTCTCTGTCGTTGTGGCTCGCCCGGCGGCGTCACGTGCCGTCGCGCGCATGACATAGCTGCCACCCTCGGCGACGGGCACGGTGATGCGGACGGGGTCCGACGCGGTCGTGATCGTCCACGCACCGGCAGGCGTTTCGGTTCTCGTGGATTCCCAGCGATAAAATCCGTCGCCCTCCGCGATTCGCGCCGACGTCCACTGCACCTTCAGCAGTTCCAGCGAAACGCTCGTGCCGATCACGGGTTGACCATTCAACCCCGCCGCGATCACACCAAACGAGGTGCCCGTCGTCGTGCTGACAAAGTAGTCCGTGTGGTCGAGGCCCACGTACAGGCTGGCCGGATGCACGATGACCGATGAACGGTTGGCGATGCGCTGTCGCGACACATCCTCCACTTCGGCTTCAAACGTGTAGCGATACGCACGGTCGGCGGCCGTGGTGGTCACACGAGAGCTGAATCGTCCCTCCGCGGACGTGGTCGCTGAATCACCGGCAATCGGCCCGGGCGGTGGCGGTTCGTTGTTGTTCACGCCAAACGTGAAACGTGGCTGCGGATATCGTTCTCGAATCGCCGCCGGCACTGTGTCGTCTGCTTCCCGCGTGACGGACCAGCGCACCGGGCGTCCCGCCACAGCCGATCCAAACAGATACTGCGCGGTCGCCTGCACGTCCACGGCTTCCCCCGCCACCGGCAGTGCCATCGTCATCGTCGTGTCCACCCGGAAGTCGGGTTTCCGATAGGCCGCGACCAGAAACTCACCTTGGATGGTGCGCAGCCAAAGTCGATCGTGTGACGAGGTCGGATCGGGGCGGCCATCGGGCCACACGACCTCCAGCCGGTAGGTGCCAAGCGTGGCGGTGGCAGGAGGTGTCCAGGTCCACTCGGACGAACTCCACTCGTTGAGCTTCACCTGCCGCTCATCAACCGTCTGATCGCGGCTGTTGATGGTGCGCACGGTCAACGCCGTTCCGGCTGGAAGGAGGCGGATGCCGTTCGGCGTGTCGGTGCGGACAATCGCCTTGACGTGAATCTCTTCGCCGGGGCGGTAGACGCCACGGTCGGTGAACACCGACCCGCGTAACAGCGGTTCCGATTCGTTGAGGTCGTACATCAAGTCGAAATCCCACGACTGAATCCCCTCGTTCCAGTCGGAGCCGACGTAGGCGATGTCGCCGTCCTTTTCCGCCATCACCAGAAACGCGAACTCCCAGTACCCGTCGAGTTTCCGCAGCGGAAGCGGGGGAGCCATCGCGATGCCGTCCGCGTTGGTCTGGCCACGCCAGATGCGTGTGTTGTCCGGCATCACGATGGACACGGCGGCGTTGGCGACCGGTTGCCCGGAGTCCAGCGCGGTGACAAACACCAGCGTGTTCTGCGGGCTGTCCTTCACGGTCAGGCCCATGTTGGTGGCCTGGATGACCGTCGCGCGTGATTCTTCCTGGTCGGTGGATGCGCGATCGATCGTGGCGCCCGGTTGCACGGCGGCCCACACGAGGCCCGTGCCGCTGGGTGGGAGCACACTGCCGATGTTCAACCCGTGGGCCTGGATCGCGTCCGGTCGCACGGTGAGCCGACGGCTGGTGCCGGGACCGTCGGGTGCCTGGCGGAAGTTGTTCTCCTGCAGCAGACGCAGTGTGGGCATCAGCGTGTCAGGCGTCAGCCGTTGCAGCCACTGTGTCACTGTCGAGAAGTTGCGTGACGAAAACGGCAGCACAGGTCCGCCGCTTCGCTCCCACACGCCGTGTCCGTCGCCAAAGCTGACGAAAGCGCGTTCGTGTTCGTTGTCCACGATCGCAATCCACGTGTAGCCGAGGCGTTGTCCATCGGTCGAGGTGAGGGACGGATCAAGCCGGATGCGCCATGTGGATGCCGGAGGCTGCCGTTCAAAACCGGCGGTCTCCACGTTGTAGCCGTACGAACTCTCGCTCGTGGTGGACACTTTGGCGCCCACCGGCCGCCGCACGTCGACCTCGGCCGCGGGGTTGGTGATGTTGCGGATGCCGAGTGCGCGCGAAAACTCGGTCGCGGTCACTTCCTCTGTAAAGCCGATGGCGTTCCAGCGGGATGGATCGCAGTTGTCGCGGCACCGCGGCGGCTCCACAAAAAACGCCCGCTCAAGCTCGAGGTGGGTTGTTTGTTCTTCGGACGGCAGCGCAGGGCCTGTCGGGCTGGGCATGCGGGCATCCAGCGCCAGCCGCAGCCAGGATCCTGGTGGAGGGACCGCGTTGGTTTCGAGCACCACCAACGTGTCGTTCGCGGGGAAGCGTTCCTTGTTCCACTCCGCGGCCAATCGGACCGGCACGGCTGATGTCAGTGACGCCGCACGCTGCGCGGCCGCCACCTTTGCGTTGAATGCGGCGAGGCCCGCGGGATCCCCGGTCTTCAGGCGTGCAAGCTCGCGCTGACTGAACTGGGGGGGATCCCACTTGAACGGGACGTGTCGCACCTGCAGATGTGCGAGCACATCGGTGGCCCGCACGCGCTGGTTGAATCGCACGGCCAGCACGACCGGACTGTCCGATCGTCTAGAGCGGCGATACCACTCGGCTGACAGCAACTTCACCGTGGGCGTCGTGAACTGGAACTGGAACGGTGTGCCGAGTCGACGGCCTGCCGCGCTCGTGGCGCTCGCGTCCACCGTGACGGTGTAGGTGGTGGCATCCGGGAGGGGCGCTGCCGGGTCCGGTGTGAACATCAGCACCGTCGTGCCGGACCAGCGGAACTGTCCTGCGATGCGTGGCGTGATCGACACCCACGGGATCTGCGGGTTGGCCGGTGACCGCCCGAGGGCGATCATCGGCTCTGAAAAAATCAGTCTGATTTCGTTGGCGTCCGACCGTTGCCCGACTTCACCTCTTGGACTCGCCTCGAGGATGGTCAGGGGCGCGTTTTGCGCCGAGCTCGCGAACGTAACGGAGAGGGAGAGAAGAAGAATGAGGCCAAGCCGGCGCATGGCCCCATGTTATGTCTACCGTTCGCGCTTAAAACCCGGCTTCGGCTTTGATTTGAACGCGGGTTTAAATCCACCGGGTTTGCCGGCCGACTTGAACCCGGCCGATTTAAATCCAGGTTTTGAACCGCCCGGCTTGAAGCCACCAGGTTTGAACCCACCCGGCTTGAAGCCGCCGGGCTTGAACGTCCGCGGACGCGGCCGTTCCTCCGACGTCTCGCCGGCCGGCATCACCTTGATGTTCACCGGTGTGCCACGGATCTTCTTGCCCTTGAGGGCGCCCATGACCGTGTCCACAAGGCCTTCGGCCACTTCGACGGTTGAGAAGGTGGGGTTGATGCGGATCGCACCGATGCTGCCGGAGTCGATACCCGACTCACCCGCAATGGCGCCGACCAGATCGCCAGGCCCCACACCATCTTCATCACCGACGCTGAATGCGAGCACCGACTTCGGCCCCTCATCACGACGCGTGGAGCGCGCCTCGCGCGGCGGGCGGTCCTCAGAACCCCGGAACTTCGACCCTTCGGAACTCCGGTATTTCGGGACCTCTGGACTCCTGGACTCCTGGACCGCTGGACTCTTCGCCTC
>CAZLJG010000020.1:20330-21413 GCA_964559545.1 uncultured Solibacteraceae bacterium
GGTTCCAGGAAAACTGGCAGGCCGCCACGCGGCTCGGCTGGCAGGTGGGCGCCTACCACTTCTACCTGCTCTGCCGGGAAGGGGCGCCGCAGGCGGAGAATTTCATCCGCCAGGTCGAAGTCGGCGCCCAGTGACAACACAAACGCCTTCGTCTCTTCGAGGCCACCGGCGACGATGCGGGCCTGGAGGGCGGCGCGGGTGACGTCAAGGCGCTTGGCCTTCAGAGCCGCGAGCGTCGGCAGCTCCGCGCGTTCGAGCGTCTGCTTGGTCACCGATTCAATGAACCGCAGGGTGCGCTGTTCGCGGGGATCCACCAGCGTGATGGCCACGCCTTCGCGTCCGATGCGGCCTGTCCGGCCGATGCGGTGCACGTAGACTTCCGGCGCCGTCGGGATGTCGTAGTTGATGACGTGCGAGATGTGGTCGATGTCGAGGCCGCGCGCGGCCACGTCCGTGGCCACGAGCACGTCCGCCTTGTCTTCGCGAATCAGCTGCATCACGCGATCGCGCTGCCGCTGTTCCATGCCGCCGTGCAGCGCCTGCGCGGCGTACCCATGGGACTTCAGGGTGTCGGTGAGTTCGTCCACTTCCACACGCGTGCGGCAGAAGATGATCGCGGACGCCGGATCCTCGAACTCAAGAATGCGGTCGAGCGCAAAGCTCTTCTGCTGTCGCGACACGAGGTAGGCGACCTGACGCACACGCGGCATCTTGCCGGGCGTGCTTTTTTCCGCCTTGATGGTGACGCGCTTGGGTGACTTCAGGTGTTTCTCGGCAATCGCGCCGATGCGTGCGGCCATCGTGGCGGCAAACAACGCCGTCTGGCGTGTGGGCGGCGTCGCGGAGAGCAGGGCGTCGAGGTCGTCGGCGAAGCCCATGTCGAGCATTTCGTCCGCTTCGTCGAGCACGAGGATTTCAAGGGCGTCGAGCACCAGCGTCTGCCGCTTCAGGTGATCGAGCGCGCGGCCGGGCGTGGCCACGACGACGTCGGCGCCGCGACGCAGTGCGCGAATCTGCTGATCCATCGGCGCGCCGCCGTAGACGGGCACCACGGTCAGCGACGTCTGCTTGGAGTATTTGTGG
>CAZLJG010000021.1:0-4952 GCA_964559545.1 uncultured Solibacteraceae bacterium
ACCGGCGTGGCGAGCGACAGGCCCCAGTCCTTGCCGGCGCCAACGGTGACGGACCGCGCGCCCGGCACCACTACGGCTCCCGCGGGAACCACCAGCGGCTGACCGGGCTCCGGACGGATGATGACACCGTTGACCAAGTCGTACACAGGCGTAGATCCCGTCAACACCGTTCCCGCAGCGATCACGGCTCGCGCCTTGATCACGGCGCCTTCATAGATCCCCGTGTTCCCACCCACCAGCACGTCATCTTCAATGATCACCGGTAGAGCACCAACAGGCTCAATGACGCCACCGATTTGGGCCGCAGCCGAGATGTGCACGCGGGCACCGACTTGCGCACACGACCCGACGAGCGCGTGTGAGTCCACGAGTGACCCTTCGCCGATGTAGGCGCCGATGTTGATGTACATCGGCGGCATGCACACGACACTCTTCGCGACAAACGCTCCGTCCCGAATTGTTGAGCCGCCAGGGACGATCCGGACACCGGACGCGACACCGGGTTTTTTCAGCGGCATCGTGTCCTTGTCGTAGAACGGCCACTTCCCATGGTCCGCGGACGCATCGACGACATCACCAAAGCGGAACCCAAGAAGAATGCCCTGCTTCACCCACGCGTTCACCCGCCAGCCACTTGGCGTCGACGCGTCCGGCTCCGCCGAACGGATGGTGCCCTCGTTCAGACCGCGCTGCAGTTCAAAAAACGCGCGTCTCGCGTCGTCCTTGTTGGCGCCGCCGCCCTCAGAGAAGAGCTGGCCGATACGGACTGCAAGATCCGTCACGCCCGGCCTCCAACGGCCGAACCGGCAACAACCGGAAGCCCGAGGTCGCGCAGGATCGCGAGGATCTTCTCCTGCGACGCAGGTCGCGGCGACACCGCCGGCAACCGGAATACTTCCTCACAGAGACCCATCGCAGCCATGGCGAACTTCACCGGTCCCGGATTTGATTCCACGAAGTTGATCTGCATGAGCGGCAGCAGTTTGTTGTGCCAGTGTCGCGCATCAGCGAGTACGCCACGTTCAAAGGCCTCCACCATCTGCACCATCTCGGCCGGCACTTCGTTCGACGCGACAGAGATGATGCCATGACCTCCGAGCGCCATCAGCGGCAACGTAATCGCATCGTCACCCGACATCACAATGAAGTCCGACGGCACCGAATGGCAGATTTCGGCGATTTGGCTGATGTTACCGGATGCTTCCTTGACGCCGATGATGTTCGGGATGCCGGCAAGCCGAACCAGTGTGACTGGATCGATGTTGCAGCCGGTGCGGCCAGGCACGTTGTACACGACGATCGGCAGGTCCGTCGACGATGCGATCGCCTTGTAGTGCTGGTAGAGCCCCTCCGGTGTGGGCTTGTTGTAATACGGCGTCACTGAGAGGATGCCGTCGGCTCCGGCCGCTTTCACCATGGCCGCCATGTGGATGACTTCGCGGGTGTCGTAGCCACCGGCACCCGCGAGCACGAGCGCGCGGCCCCTGGCTTCGGCGACCACAAGCTCGATCACCCGGCGCCGCTCGTCCATCGACAGTGTCGGCGTCTCACCTGTGGTTCCACAGGGAACCAGCACGTGCACCCCGGCGTCGATCTGCCGCCGCGCCAGCCGGCTGATCGCCGGCTCGTCGAGTGATCCGTCCGCCTTGAATGGCGTAATCAGCGCCGTTCCAACTCCGGTAAATGGTCGTCTCATTTGTCTGCTCCCAACCTGTCGTTGAGGTAGTCCTCAATCCCGAACCAACCCTTGCGTCCCACCAGCCACCGCGCCACGTCGAGCGCACCTCGCGCGAAGACGGCACGGTCGCGCACGGTGTGGGTCAGTGTCACCGTTTCACTCGGACCGTCGAAGCCGACGGTGTGTGTGCCCGGAATACTGCCCGCCCGCGTGGACGACATGTCGATCGGCCGTCCGTAGCCTGCGTGCTCCATCGACGTCCGCAGCGTGATCGCTGTACCGGAAGGCGCGTCCTTCTTGTGGATGTGATGCGCTTCGTGAACCCAGGCGCCAACGCGCGGGTCGTTCGCGAAACCGGCGGCTGCGGCTTCCACGGCGCGACGGAACACATGTAACCCAATGGAAAAATTCGACGCCGCCAGCGCGCCGATGCCTGATTGCGCCACAAGCCGCTGCACGTCCGGCTCCACGGCCTGCCATCCAGTGGTGCCGATCGCGACATTGATGCCGCGGCGGCTCAGGGCGAGCACGTTACCCAGCACGGCATCCGGCGCGGTGAAGTCGATCGCGACATCAACGGGGTCAGTCAGGGCTTCGATCGCCATCGGACCACCGGCGCTGGAAATGATCGACACCACGTCACAGTCGGCCTCGGCCGCCAGCGCTTCGACCAACTGGCCCATCCGTCCGTGCCCCAGCAGCAACAGTCGCGTCATCGAAAGAATGCCTCATGAATACGGGCCAGTGCCGACGGCAGCTCCCGGTCCGGCAGCACGATGGTGATGTTTCGCCGCCCGGCCGCCTGCGACAACATCCGGATGGGCACGGGCCCCATCGCCTGCAGCAACCGGCTGACAAACGTCGCGTCGCCGGCGATGCCTTCACCGACAGCACACACCACCGCCAGCTGATCTTCCCGCGTCACTTCTGCAAACTCCGACAGCTCCTCAATAATCGCCGGCAGCCGTCGCACATCATCCACCGTGAGCGATACGGAGACCTCAGAGGTGGTCACCACATCAACAGAGGTCGCGTGTTTCTCAAACACACCGAACAGACGATGCAGAAAGCCGTGGGCCATCAACATCCGGGTTGAGGCGATATCCACCACAGTCACGTTCCGCTTGGAGGCCACAGCGGTCAGGGGCTGCCCCGTCGTGGCTCTCGACGCGGTGATCAGCGTGCCGTTGGCCTTCGCGTTGTGGGAGTTGAGTATACGAACGGGGATGTTCTTCGCGACGGCTGGGAGAATTGTCGAAGGATGCAACACCTTCGCGCCGAAGTAGGCCAACTCCGAGGCTTCGGTGAACGAAAGCGCGGGCACGAGTTGAGCGGCCTTGATCAGGCGGGGATCGGCAGTGAGCATACCGTCCACGTCGGTCCAGATCTGAATTTCCTTCGCGTCGAGGCACGCGCCGACGATGGCGGCCGAGTAGTCGGAGCCGCCTCGTCCGAGCGTGGTGGTGATACCACCACGAGTGGCGCCAACGAACCCGCCGATGACGGGCACTTTTCCCGCGGCGACGATGGGCGCGACGTCGGCGGTCATTCGCACCTGCGTGTCGTCCATCAAAGGTGCCGCGGCGGTGAACGTGTCGCCCGTGACCATCACACGACGCGCATCAACCCAAACGGCTGGCACACCGTGGCTCGACAGCGCGGCGGTCACGATATGGCTGCTGCACAATTCGCCGACAGCAGCGACGGCGTCGAGCCACCGGGGCGAGGTGTCCTGCAACACACTGAGGGCGTCCACGACGCGCCCCAGTTCGTCGAACTGACGTGACAGAAAGCGCTCCACGTCGGCGCGCATGGTGGCATCGGTGATGACGCCGGCCACATCGACATGGCGGTCGAGCAACTGACGCACGGAGTCGCGGGCACCTTCGGCATCACCGGTACCGGCCTGTGCTGCCAGACCCAGCAGTCGATCAGTCGCGCCACCCAGGGCGGACACCACCACGACCGGCCGACCGGCCGTCGCTTTGACGATGTCGATCAGGCGACTGATGGCCGCCCGATCCGCCACAGAGGTTCCGCCGAACTTCAGGACAACCATGAACCCTCGGCCGCCATCAATTCCGCATTCAGGATGGACGCGCCGGCCGCGCCCCGCACCGTGTTGTGCCCCAGCGTGACGAACCGGTGCGTGAACACCGGGCAGCTGCGCACTCGACCGACCGACACAGCCATCCCACCGCCGAGATCCGCATCCAGTCGCGGTTGCGGACGGCTCGGGTTGTCGTGGACCACAATCGCCGGCACCGGCGCGGTCGGAAGATTCAACTGCTGTGGCCGACCGGCGAACGACCTGAACGCGTTCACCACGGCGTCAACGGAGGGCCGGTTCTCGAGATCCACGGACACCGTCATCGTATGTCCATCAATCACGGGCACACGGTTGGTGTGGGCACTGATCACGACAGGATGCGGCACGCGACCACCATCGCCGCCAAGGATCTTCGCGGCTTCGGTTTCGATCTTCTCCTCTTCGCCGCCGATGTACGGCACGAGGTTTCCGAGGATGTCGAACGACGGAACGCCCGGGTACCCCGCACCCGACACCGCCTGCATCGTCGAGACCACAGCGCGTGTGAGTCCGAACTGGCGAAGCGGTGCCATCGCCATCGCGAGCACCACGGTTGAACAGTTGGGATTGGTCACGATCGCGCCAGGCCAGCCCTTCACGCGGCGCTGCTCGTCGAGCAGGGCGAGATGCTCCGCATTGACCTCGGGAATCAGCAGCGGCACCAACGGATCCATGCGGTGATTTCGCGCGTTGCTGAGCACGATGTGTCCAGCCTGCGCAAACGCGGTCTCGACATCTCCGGCCACCGAGGCATCCAGCGCCGAGAACACCACTTTGGGTCCGCGACCGGGCACACAACCATCCACCATCATCGCTCTGACGTCGTCAGGCGCCGGCACCGGCAGCCGCCATGGCGCCGCGGCGTCGTACCGCTTCCCTTCCGACCGTTCACTCGCAGCCAGCCACGTCACCTTGAACCAGGGGTGCCCGGCCAACTTGCTGATGAACTGCTGCCCCACCATCCCGGTGGCACCAAGTACGCCTACTTCGATCGATCTCACACGACCTCCAAACGCAAAAAACCCGCCGGCGCGATGCGCATCAGCGGGTTCAAGGTACTGCTCTGACTTGTTCTCAGCGTCTGCTGTTCGTCAGGCTGTCGCTCCACTCGCCAATGCGCGCGGGACCCGCTTCAGCGAGGCCCGCTTGATCTTCATTTCCTTGCGCTTGGCAAACATTGCGGGA
>CAZLJG010000021.1:5052-9611 GCA_964559545.1 uncultured Solibacteraceae bacterium
TCCCCGTGACCACCGCCTGATTCGCCAGGATGCCCACAATCGACGCCCGTGCGCCTTCGGCCATCGAACACACAACCGGCGCGCCTTCGGTCGCGCTCTTCAGGAAATCCATCAACGAGTAATACAGCGATGGGTGCGGCAGGCCGACCCCCGACTGCAACTGTCCCTGTTCGGCCAGTTGGGTCGCGTTGGCGATCAACACGATGCCTTCCTCGTCGAACACCTGCTGACGGGTCGCATACACCTCCCAGCCCTGCGTCGGCGCATCGGGTTCCTTGAACAGCCACCCGTGGGACCACATCAGTCGCACGGACCCGTTGACGCCATTGATCACCTCAAACTGGCCGCCGTACGAGTTCGCGAGTGATGCGCTGTACCGCAACACAGCGCCATCGGCCCAGATCAGGTCGAGGTCGATCGTGTCGGCCACCGTACGGCCGTCCTTGTGATGTCGAATCGCCCCTCGGCCTGTGATGCGTTCTGGATACGAACCGCGGCACCAGTGGAAGACATCAAACTGCTGGGCGCCCACTTCACCGGCGAGGCCCGTGGTCACTGCCGGGTCGAGGCGCCAACTCGCCTGTGAGTCACTCTCACCAGCGCTCGACGGAAACCGCCACGACGTCTTGCGATGCCACTGCCCGGACATCGACACCAGATCGCGCAATTCCGAACGGACAAGTGGCTGGGCACGTCGATAGGTTGGGTTCGACCGTCCCTGGAAGCCGGCCTGACAGACCGTCTTCGTTGAGGCCGCCAGCGTCGCCAATGCCTGGCAGTCTTCCACCGTCGCCGCGATCGGCGCTTCGCAGTAGACATGGCGACCCGCCGCGATCACGTCTTCGACGATGGCGCGATGGAGGTGGGTCGGAGTGGCGACGATCACTGCGGTGATGTCCGGCCGCGTCTCAAGCATCACCTTGTGATCGGTGAAGTGCGCCGCGGAGGCCGCGCGCTGTTTGGCCAACGTCAGCCGGCCTTCCAACCGATCGCAGATCGCGGCTACATTCACCTGCGGAATCTTCTGCAGTTCCGCCAGGATGGCCCGACCGTGGCGTCCCACACCCACCACGGCCACGTTCGTCGTGGTCGCCTGCGACAACCTCGGCAGCAGGTCGGCCAGGTCCGGCATCAAGGCCACGCCGGCCAGTGCTCCAACGGTTCCTGTGATGAACGCGCGTCTATCGTGTGGTGGTTTCACCATGGGCGTAGCCTATCGGAAAAGTGTCAGGCGCTCGACCAAGAACCACCAGCGCGGTTGCCCACGCGTCACATACACGGGCCGATGGTCCTGTCACAACGACGGGGTCGGGGGTGGTGGCATCGATGGGCGTCCTCGTTCTGGGGTCGATGATGTGCGCGGTCGT
This sequence comes from uncultured Solibacteraceae bacterium, assembly GCA_964559545.1. Classification (GTDB taxonomy): domain Bacteria; phylum Acidobacteriota; class Vicinamibacteria; order Vicinamibacterales; family SCN-69-37; genus SYFT01. The sequence goes on from CAZLJG010000021.1 coordinate 6,420, forward strand.
TTGGGACGCGGCATCGGAAACGGCGAATGCGGTGTCTGTCAATCGGAGCACAAGGGCTTCAGCCCTTGTGTTGTCCCAAGGGCTAAAGCCCTTGGGCTCCGTTAAGACCCGCCAGGGATGGCCGGCGGGATCGAGGCCGAGGGCGATGCCGCTGCTGGTACCACCGTGCATGAAGGCGGTCGTCACGCCGTGGCTGCGCAGCAGTCGGGCGCAGCAGTCGATGGCGTGCCCCTTGCCGATGCCGCCCAGGTCGATGGAGACACCGGTGCGAGCGAACCGGATGGTGTGCGTCGGCTCGTCGAGCACCAGCGCGTCGCCGTCGCCGCGGGTGATGTCGAAGGCACCGACTGAATCGCGCCAGACCACGCAGGCATCCGACAACAGGTCCCAGGTCTCGTCATCACACCGCACCGGCTCGTGCGCCGCCGTGCGATTGACGTGTGACACCCAACTGTCCGGCGCGAAGCGGCTGAGGCGCTGGTGCCACTCCTCCACTTCGGCCATCACCAGTTCGCCGATGGTCTGGGAGGTCACCGCGACCAACTCAAACCGCGTGCCCATGGCCGCGGTCGCAAACCGGCGCAGGTCGTCGCTCAGAGCTTGCGGACCTTGCCGCTTCTGGGGTCGTACCCGAAGGCGGCCTTCTCCCAGAACGACCGCTGCGCGAGATCGACGATCACCATGACTTTGGTGCCCAATTCAACGTCACTCTTCGGCTGCTGCCGGGTCCTGATGCAGTCGACCCAATGGCGCCGCAGCGTCTCCTGCGGGTCAAGTACTTCGCCTTCAGGCGCAATCTCGCGTTCTTCGATCTCGTCCGCCCAGATCCGCTCGGGGCGAATGATCGCGTTGCGGCCGCCGACAAACAGGTTGGCCTTGTGGCCGCGGATCATGCGTTCCAGCCCGAGTTCGTTGCAGGTGGACCCGGCCACCACCATCGTGTGGTCCTGCTCGAATTCGATGTTGATATTGATCTGATCCGGGTTCTCCATCGCCTTGTCGATCATGTGCCCACCGGTCGCCACGACGCGCGTGGGCCAGCCGACGTTCAGGGCCTTCAGGGTCGGCGTCACGTGATGCACCAGCAGGTCGCCGATGATGCCGGACGAGTACTTCTTGTAACGGCGCCACCGTGCGTAGATCAGGGGATCCCACCGCACTTTGCCGAGCGGTTTGCACCACTCATCCCAGTCGAGGTTGGTGCCGGGCTCCCAGGCCTTGTCGATCGCGTAGTAATTCCATTCACCCGTCTTGGAGTTGCGGCAATAACTCGTTTGACTCCACACGGGCTTTCCGATCGCACCTTCGGCGATCAGCTTCTCGGCTGCCATGTAACTCGGTGTCATCACAAACTGGGTGCCGACACACACGATGACCTGGGGGTTGGCCTGCGCGACCTTCCTCAGGCGCTGAGCGTCCTTGAGGTTGAGCGTCATCGGCTTCTCGACGTACACGTCCTTGCCCGCCTTGATCGCATCCTCCGCCACACGGCCGTGCCAGTGTTCGGGAGTCGCGATCAGCACACCGTGGATATCCGGACGCGCCAGCACATCCTGATACCGGCGATAGGTGGGCACATCGCTGTTCTGCAGGCGATCAACCTGCGTCTTCGCGTTGATCGCGCGGGGATCACATAAATCACACAGCGCTTCGATGCGCACCGGGCGGCCATCGCGCGCATTACGCGCAAAGCCCTGCGCGTGCCCGGTGCCCATGCCTCCGGTCCCGATGATCGCGATCTTGACGACGTCGCCCTCGGCCAACGGTGCACGAGGCTTCGCCTGGGGAATCGGCTCCAGGTCCTCCGCCGCGTCCACCTCGCGCGCGGCTATTCCAGCCGCCATCGCTGCCGCCGCCGTCGTCTTCAAAAAATCACGCCGTGTTTTTGCGCTCATCGCGACATCTCCGTTCGGATTCGTTCCAGTAGCTGCTTGGTCTTCGCGATCCCCTCACGTTCGGGCAACTTCGATCCCTCGTATTCGATCCCGACCCACGAGCGGTACCCGGCGTCGAGCACGATCTTCATCAGGCGCCGGTAGTCCTTCTGGGCTTCGTCACCGTTCTCGGCAAAGTCGTGGGTCTTGGCTGACACAGCCTTGGCAAAGGGCATCAAATCAGTCACACCCTGGTAGCGGTCGTATTCGTAGAAATTGCCGAAGTCCGGCAGGGTGCCACAACGGGGGTGGTCGACCATCTTCATAACGCCCGACAACCATTTGCCGTCGGACGACAGGCCGCCGTGGTTTTCGACGACCACGTTGAGATTCATCGGAGCCGCAATCTCGGTCAGCTTCCGCAGGCCATCGGCCGCGAGTTTCTGCTGCTCCTCAAACGACCCGACACTGGCCGCGTTCACGCGGATCGTGACGCACCCAAGCACCTTCGCGGCCTCGAGCCACTTGCGGTGATTCTCGACGGCTTGATCTCTCACCGCCGTGTCCGGATCACCGAGGCGGCCTTCCCCGTCGCACATAATCAGCCACTGCGTCACGCCTTCATCGGCAGCCCGCTTGTTCATCTCGGCCAGGTAGGCGGCATCACGCGCCTTGTCCTTGAAGAACGAGTTCACATACTCAATGCCGTCGATCCCGAAGTCGCGCTTGGCAACCCGGGCGAAGTCGAGGTGATCAATTTCCTTCGCTCGCAGGGTCCGATGAAGCGACCACTGCGCAAGCGAGATCCGGAAGAGGGGGGCCCGCTGCGGGGCCGCCCACGCGTCGGACAACGGCGCCACGGCCATCGCGCCAACCGTGGTCTTCAGAAACGTCCGTCTGGTCCACTCACCACTCATGACTTCCTCCCCGCCACCTTGACGATTCGTCCACCCCTGGCCGCGGATCGATCCACGGCCATACACACCCGCATCGTGACGTCCGCGTCGAACACATTCAGATGCGTCTCGCGTTCCTCGAGCACACACGCCACCAGTTCATCAATTTCGCCCTGGAAGGGATGGTGCGCGACATCTGCCGACCCCGGCATGATTGTCTCCACTCGAATCGCTCTGGCGCCGGTTGCGGTCACCACCTCGTGGAAGGTCACGTCGGGGAATGGACACGCCCGGCGCAGGGCATCCAGATCAACAGGCGTATCCTGCCAGAGAATCAGGTCGTCGCGCAGGGTCGCGCGGTCGCCCATCATCTCGACGCCAAACGTGTACGGCATCTGCAGATCGGTGGAGCTGACCAACTG
>CAZLJG010000021.1:9711-21103 GCA_964559545.1 uncultured Solibacteraceae bacterium
TACTGAAACCGCGCAAACACCAGCCGGCCCAGCCACCCTTCCTCGCGAAGCCAGCGCGCAAATCGCAGGTACGGGTTGTAGTGGAGCTCAAACGACACGATCGTGCGGACACCAGCCTTCCGCACCGCGTCGCGGATTCGTCGAAGTTCACCCTCATCCAGGCCGGTGGGTTTTTCAAGCAGGATGTGTTTGCCGGCCTTCGCCGCCGCCACCGCCTGGTCCACATGCAGGTGATTCGGCGTCGCGATGGAGATGATGTCCACATCCGGCGCAGTCAGCAGATCCTGGAATCGCGTGGTAAATCGCGCGGCGGGAAACGTCAGGCCTGCATCAGCGAGTCGCGCCCGGGCTCGCGTTTCATCGCGGCCACACAACGCCACAACCCGACACCGGGGATTCTTGGCAAACGCCGACAGATGCTGGGTCGCCACCCAGCCCACACCCACAAGTCCGACCCCCAACGTGCGCACGGGGGAAGCATACGCCAGCTACCGCAGCGCGGATAGGTACGCGCGCCATGGCCCGACCGCGTCCGTGTACTGCTTCGCCATCACACGATTGATTTGCAGAAGGTGCCCCAGGTCGTGCGCCACCCAGGTCGCAAGCAGCTGCCGCAACGTGACCGGACCAAACTCGGGATGTTCGCCGATCAAGGCGAGGTGGACATCGGTCAGGTTCCAGCCGCGCAACGTGGCGAGACTTTGCGCGCGCAGCACATCAAAGTCATCAAGGAGCTCGTCCAGTGACCGGCCCTGGCTTTCATGAAACTGCGCGAGCCGGTCAAATGGCGTGAACCGCCGATTGGGCCCCTGCGCGAGGATGATCTGCGCCCGCGGTATCCAGTCGGCGCGCTCACCATGAATCAGGTGCCCAACGACGACATACGGACTCCAGGTGTCTGGTCCTTCAGTGGCGTCGAGCCACGCAGAGGGCAACCCCGCCAACATCGCGCGCACCGCGCGAGGCGTGCGCTCCAGTACGGCGATTCCATGCGCGAGCTCAAACTCCACAGCGGGTCCTTTCATCGGGGCTTCAGGGGCAGGCGGAACGCCACCATCTCTTCGCCGTTCCTCACAAGCAACTTATCGCCCACAAGGACAGGATGATTCCACGTCTTGCTGTCGAGCGCCGGGAACCGCGCCAGCTCCCTGAAGCCATCCGGCGCGGCAGAGACGAGCGCCAGTTCCCCTTCCTCCGACAACACCAGCAACAGATCCTGCTCCGCCAGAAGAATGAGCTGCCCATTGCCGAACCGGCCACCCTTCCACTTCCGCTTGCCGTCCGCCAGATCGATCGCCGACAGGATGCTGCCATCAAATCCGTACGCGTGCCCTTTGTGCACGACGTAGTCGTTGAAGTACGGCTTCAACCCATTCGACGTCCACCGTTCTTCGAGCGTCCACGTCCCGTTCACCCGCGACACCTTCAGCCGCCGTGTGCCGACACCACCGGTGGCCGCGATCGCGTTCACCAACAGATCACCATCCGCCGTCATCCCGGGCTGGATGATCGGACCGGGCTCCCACGCATGTTCCCAGAGCACCGTGCCGTCCGCGGGAGCCACACTGATCGCACCGGGGCCGCCCAGCAGCACAACCTGCTCAACTCCATCAAGCGTCACGCGATGCGGCGAACTGTAACTCCCGCCATACGAGGGCCCCGTCCATCGATGCGCGCCGGTCGCCACGTCATACGCCGCCAGCGTTCCGGCCGCAGCCACAATCACCACGTCACCGTGCACCAACGGAGAACTGGCGAAGCCCCAGATCGGCACCACGCGTTTGGTGTCGGCCTGCACGTTCCTGGACCAGACCAGCGCGCCCGTCGCCGCATCAAGCGCATTCAGAATGCCCGTCGCACCAAACGCATACACGCGGCCGCCATGTAACGTCGGCGTCGCGCGAGGTCCCGCGCCGCCATTCGACTCCCAGAACCGCACCGCATCCCGATGGCCCCACACCGGCTCACCGGTTGACACCCGATAACACGACACCATCTCATCGTCGCCCCGCTGTTCCTGCGTGTACAGGAGGTCCCCTTGCACGGCGAACGACGACCAGCCCGGCCCGACAGCGCGACGCCACAGCTCCACCGGCTTTGTGGTCGTCCAATCGGTCTCAATCGTGATGCCTCGCACGACGCTGTTGCGATCGCGACCGCGGAACCCCGGCCATTCAGCGATCGGGGTGAGGGGTTCGCTCACAACGAGCACGGGCGCCGCAGGACGACCGGGAACCGGCTCAGCCACGGGCGCCGAAACAACCGGAGGTGGAGCAGTTGGAGGCGTGGCAACAGGTGGTGGGAGATCGTCACCGTTGGCGAGGAGCACCTCTTCCGGCGTTGGCGTCCATCGCCAGTGATAACTCGCACCGGTCGCACCGTAGATGCCTGACGTGCGCACCATCAACCACGGCACAAACCCGAGCACAATGGCCAGCGTCAGCGCGAGAAACCGACGCGCGCCCTGGTGCCGGGATCCCGCCATGGCGCCAAGCACCAGCGCCACGCCGACGGTGGGCAGCACGGCGATATAAAAGAACCGCCCCATGCCGGCATCCACGATCGAAATGTGTGCGACCGATCGCGCGGCAAACAACGCAACGACAACAACGCCGAGCGCACCGACGCGCTCAAACCATCGCGCGCGACTGAAAAACAGCCACCAGATGACGATGCCGGCGAAACACAGCACCCCGGCCAGCAGGCTCAGCAATCCAAGTGGCAGGCCGGCCACTTCCGCGTCCGGCGCCACGGCCGGCACCCCATAGGTCAACAACAACAGGAGTGTGACAAGGACAATCGCCGGTTTGAGGCGCAGGGGGGTGTGCATGACCCGGGTCGGACGTTGGGGGCCGCCTACTTGTTCCGGCAGGCGGCGAGATCAGCCTTGCAGTGCTCGAGATTCATGATTTCGATCTTCCGGAACTCCGTGGGCGCCGTCTCAGCCTGGATGGCAATGTAGCCGCCAGTCAGGGGTGTGCCGTCAATTTTGACGGCCGGGTCGGTCGGCGAGGCGTTGCCGCCCCCAATCTGCGGCTTTGTGTATTCCAGCACCGTCTCACCGTCAATCGTGTGCCGAATCAGATCGTCCCCAAGCACCAGCACTTCCACGCGCACCCACTGATCACCGTGATAGGTCTTTGATGTGGAGTTCGTGCAGTGCGCCGTGCGCAACTGGTCCGCCAGCACCACGTGTGTGCCCGGTGTGCAGAGATTGGCTGTGGATCTCAGACCGCTCCCCAGTCCGCCGAGAAACTGCACTTCAATTGAGATGGGAAAATCCTGATCCCGCACCATCGTCTTTGGATCCTGCGAGTGGAGCATGAAGCCGTTGTTGCGCACGGCCCAGCCAAGCCCCCGCCCTGCCGCCGGCAGCTGCTCGCCGACAAATCGATACTCCGCAGCGATGCGGTAATGGGTAAAGGGACGTTCGTAGAAGAGATGGCCAAACTCGCCGTCGAAACCGGTCCACTTGTCGTAGGCCACCTTCAGCACGCCGTTTTCGACGCGGAACGTGTCATGCAGATTGACGCCGAGCTCGTGTTTGGAGAACTTGGGCGTCCATCCGGTGAGGTCGCGACCGTTGAAGAGTGGCGTCCAGGTGGACGTCTGGCCCGAGACCAACGACAACGCAAAGGAACCGACCAGGAGAAGCCGCAACAGCATGCGGCATTGTCGCAGGGCTACGAGCCCATGACAACGAAGCCGGCCCAATAAAACGGATGCCGGTACCGGGAATCCTTGAGCAGCTCCAGCGCAGCCCCGCGCAGCGCCTCCGGTGCCGAGTCGATGACGGATTCACCTGTGAGCAGACGTTCATGAAACGCGATCATCAGCGCCGTCGTGCTCGCCGAATCCACTTCCCACTGACTCAACACGGCTGACGAGGCGCCGGCCGCGAGGAGGGCCCACGACAATCCGATCACACCCTCGCCGCCGCCAAACGCGCCGCGCGCGGTCTCGCAGGCCGACAACACCACCAGATCGGCGTTCAGCTCCAGATCGGCCAACTCCCACGCTTCAAGCCGGCCATCGTCTCCCCTATTTGGGGCGAGGCGCAGGTGCGAAAACATCGGGCCCTTGTCGTCGAGGATGCCGTGCGAGGCGATGTGCAGGACACTGGCATTGGAGGCCACGGCACGCAACGCGGCCTCGGTCGCATCAGATCCAACAAGCACGGTGCTGCGCCCGCCGTACAGCCGCCCGAGTGCCTGCACTTCGCGACGGGCTTCCGGCAACTGGCCGACAGCTGGACCACGCACGCCCGCGGCAGGCGTCCCGGCTTCGTGCGGATCACCGAGCGCAACCAGCATCGCCGCGCGGTCGGGCCGCGCCGTCGAACGTGCGCGCAACGCGGCCAGTGCCGACAGCGACGGTGCGTACGACAGGGCGCGCTCTTCAACCAGATATTTGCCCCGTGGCGTGGTCAGCGCCTGGAAGGGCACACTCCACAACGCGCTGTCAGGAACCACAATCAGACGCCGCACGCCCGTCAACTGCGCGTCAATCCCACTGAACAACGCCGCATACAACTCCCGCGACGATGCGGCGAAGCCGAGATCGCGGGCACTGACCTGCCGGGCAAATCGTTCACCCATCGCAATCACGGCCGTGGGTGGCGTGGACAGGCGATGCGCGGTGATGGTGGCGCCTTTGGCGCCACCCACGACCAGGTAGGCCCACGCATGGTCCGCATCGATCACAAACTGCACGGCGGCGGTGCCGACCGGCACAAGCGCGCTCAGAGAGTCCGCGGTCACCAGGGGCACACGACCGCGCGACAGATGGAGTCTGGGATAGGCCTCGCTCAACCGTTGCTGAAACGCTTCGTGTGCCGCCTGCGCTCGGACGTATTCCTGCCGGCGTGCGGCGATGGTGGCCGCATCGGCCCCATCCGCCCGCTCTGCGGCTTTCACCCGCTGGAGCGCCTGCGTGAGCTCGGTGATCACCTGCCGTTCTTCGCGGCGGAGATCGTCGCGCAGTGCCTTCGTCTCCGGTCGCCCTATCGACAGGATATCGAGCAGCGTCCGCGCCCGGGCCTGCTCCATCGTCTGCATCGCATCCCACGCGCGCCCGGATCGCGCGCGCAGTGCGGCCAGGCCGGTATACGGGCCGAGACGCTGACGCATGAACGCCTGGCGCGCAGAGTCCTCACCCATGAAGCGCTCCCGTGTGCGCTCAACCGTCCCGATGGCCTGCTCGTACACCGCGGCGGCCTCGTCGTTCCTGCCCTGCACGGCGAGCGCCCGGCCCAACATGAACTGCGCCCCGGCCAGTTGTCCGAGCAGCTGGACGGGCCCGGCAATCTCGATGGCCTTCCGTGCTTCGGCCTCGGCATCGGTCGGCCGCTGCCGCGCGAGCAGCAGATTGCTCAATTCGATGTGGCTGTCGGCCTGGGTGGACACATCACCGCTGCCCGTGCGCAGCGCCAGGCTTTGCTGTTGCAGCGCCACCGCTTCCAGCAGTTCGCCGCGCTCACGGCTGATCAGTCCTTTGAGATAGAGCGCCTGTGCCACGGCGCCTTTGTCACCACTCACCTCGGCAAGCGCACTGGCCTCACCCATCGTCGCGTCCGCCGCTGCAATGTCGCCACGCGAGATCTGGGCCCGCACAATTTGAAACAGCGGCAACAGTGCCGCCGGCCCGCCGCGGATCTTCTGGAACAACGCGACAGACCGTTCGAGATACTCGAGGGCCTGCCGCTCGTCGCCGGCCTCCAGATACAGGACGCCGATGTTGGCCAGCGTATTCGCCAAATCGGCAGAACCTCGACCACCGTCGTCCACTTTCAGCGCCAGGCTGCGATCGAAGTACTCGCGTGCAAGGCCCAGGTTGCCCTGGTAGTAGTGCATGGTGCCGATGTTGTTGTAGACACGCGCGACTGAATCCGGGCGCTTCAGCGCTTCGGCCGCGGCGAGTGCGCGGGCGAAGTACTCCGACGCCAGCCCGAAGTCTCCGAGACGGCGGTGGAGAATGCCGAGGTTGTTCAATGGTGGCTGCATCACGTCGAGGGCGTTGATGGCTTCCGCCATCACCACCGCCCGTTGGGTCAGTGCCATCGATGAGATCAGATTGCCGCGAAGCTGGCCCTCGACGTTGCCAAGTCCAACCAGCGTCGAGGCGCGCAGGCGGTCGCTGTTGATGGCCTCTGCCAGCCACCCCAGACTGCGGTACACGTTCTCGGCTTTCTCCGCCTGTCGCTCCCGAAAGTACGGATCCGACACTCGAACGACGGCGGCTCTCCCGTCCGCGTCGCCAATCCACGGGTGCGCCGCAAAAATCGCGGCGCGCTCATGGTCGGTGGTGGCGTCAGCGAACTGGCGGACGATCGCCAGTTGCGCCTCAGTTAATGGCGTCGGCTGCTGCGCCTGCGGCCCCACGACCGACACGAGTGCCGTCACGAGCACGGCAGCGACGAGTCGGACGGCAGGTCCCGGCATGCGCAACAGACTAGATCAGGTCAGGGCAACATGAAGCCGACATTGCTGTTCCCAAACGCCGTCAGATTCGGGAAGGCCCAGATCAGGTTGGGATCAGTCGCGCCAAACCACTTGCCCAGCGTCGCGCCGAACTGCGACGTGGACAGCGTCGGAATCCACACGCCCCGGTTGTTCGCATCATCCGGCCCTCCAAGCGCGAGCGTGGGCAGGGTGCCATAGATCCCGCCCTTGACGGCGCCACCGAGCACGATCTGATGGTTGCCCCAGGCGTGGTCGGAACCGCTGCCGCTCGGCTGGAGCGTGCGGCCAAACTCGGACTGCGTAAACGTGGTGACCTGCTGCGTGAGTCCTGCGTCACCAACGGCGTTGTGGAACGCGTACAGCGCCTGCGACAACTGATTCAGCAGATACCAGTGTGTCCAGTCCTGCGAGCTGTGCATGTCGAAGCCATCCAGCGACACAAAAAATACCTGCCGACCGGGGCCCATGGCAGAGCGAATCTTGATCAGGCGCGTCACTTCACGCAGCTGATTGCCGATGTTGGTGCCGGGGAAGCTGAGGGTGCCGCCGCCGGGCTGGCTGCCGAGTGTGTCGGCGAGCTGGAGCCCATCGGCGAGCGCCTTGTTCGCCGCCTTGCGGATGGGGTTGCCCCCATCAAGGGTCAGCATTGAATTCACGGCCTGGCGACGTGACTGGGCTTCGTGTGATGGCCAGAAGTTCATGCCCGAGAGCCGCAGATCAGCGCCAGGAGGTATGACGTTGCCGCCGGCCGTGAAACCCTGAAGGAACAACGCGGGCTGCGAGACCGAGACCGCAGCGAGGCTGTCGGACGTGCCGAAACAATCCAGCAAGCGGCCGCCCCAGCCCGAACCGTTCGGCGTCGGCAAGCCGGTCTGTGCCTGCACCGTCTGGTCGGAGTGCGAAAACAGATTGGTCGGCGCCGCCTGTCCGGCCAGGTACTGCGCGCGCGTCAGCGGCGTCTCGAGCTGGCCGACGTTCAGCACAAAGGCCATCTGGCCACTCTCGTAGAGCGGCCGCAGCTCGGTCAGGCCGTAGTGCATGGCCCAGGGGTTGCCGGCCGCATCGGCGACCGGCGACAACATTTCGCTCGCCGACAACGCCAATCCCCCGCGCAATGTCTCGTAGGCGGAGAGACGCGCGGAGTCAAGCGGCACGATCATGTTGTTGCCGTCGTTGCCACCGAACAGATAGATGCACACAAGCGCCTTGTAGTCGGTCATGTCCGCCGTGGACCGCGCTTCAGCCGCGAACAGCGACTTTGAGCGACCAAAGCCGGCGCCACTGGCCGTCAGGCCGAGCGCGGCCAACTGTGCGCTGAGTTTCAGAAAGTGGCGACGCGAGGGGGTCTTGCCGTGTGAGTGAGCCATGGGATGCGATCTCTACTGAACCTGGTTGCTGCCGGTGTGGACGGCGAACTCGCTTGAGAGCGCCGCCAGGAACAACGTGCCGAAGGCGCGCTGCTTGTGATCCGAAGTGATTTGCGCGAGGCCGACTAGCACCTGCCGCAGCTCGGTGGACATGCGACCGAAGAGCAGTCGCTGGCTCACGAGTTCAACCAGGGCGTGTGGATCCGCAGCCACCGACGTGTACGGCGTCCAGTCAAGGTTGAACGACGACGTGAAGCCGCCGTTGAGGAATCCGTAGATCAGATTGGCGCGCTGAATGGCGAGTGCGGGCGTGTAGATCTGGAACTCCGGGCCAAACTTCGTCGGATCACCAGGAAGCGGCGCCAGCGGCGAATAGAAGCTGAAAACGGTCGTCGGCGAGAGCACCGACTGGCCGAGGTTCGCCAGCACATACATGAACTGGTTCGGGTTATTAATCTGCACGCCCAAGGCACGCGCCAGGCCGATGACATGGAGCAGCGGATCGCGCAGCCGTCCATCGGACGCGCCGGCCATGGCGGCGTCGTCGTCGGTCAGAATGGCCGCCAATACCGCCGCGAGGTCGCCACGCACACCGTTGCCGTTGTTCACGAATACTTCGGCGACTCGCTGGATGTACGCCGGCGTCGGATTGCTCGTGACCAGCGATCGGATGAGACGGGTGGCCACAAATGGCGCCACGTTCGGATGGTTGAATACGTTGTCGATGACGTCCTCAAGATCCTTCGTGACGGTCTGTCCCGCAGGCAACACGGTGCCGTTGAGCAATGTCTTGGATCCCGCGTCGTGGCGAGCCGGGCGTGGCTCCATCAATCCGACGAAGTAGTCGGGATTCTGCGACGCCGGCTGAAAGCCGGGCTGCGTCGGATACGTCCACCCCGAGAGCGCGCGCGCAAACTCACGAATCGTGGCCTGCGTGTAAGTCGGCACCGGCTGCCCGTTGACCATTTCGTACGTGCCATCCATCTTCAGCTTGTACAGCCCGATGCTGAAGAGCTGCAGCAGCTCGCGTGGATAGTTCTCGTTCGGCGCGAGACCGCCAGTACCGACACTGTTCGCCAGATCAAGGAACTTGCCCATCGACGGGCTGAGCGTCACCTCGCGCAGCAGCGTCCGATAGTTGCCGAACGCGTGGTTCTCAATGAGACGCACCCAGGGTGCCAGTTCATAGCCGTTCACCAGCTTGTTGGTGGACACCACCAACGTCTGCCCCAGGGCAAACGCCATGCGCTGCCGCAACTGGTCCTGGCCATTCGCCATCTTGAGGAGCACCTGCGATCGGATCTGGTTGTTGTCCAGTCCGTCCGCGAGTCCACCCGCCGGCACCTGCATCTGCTCGACAATCCATCGGTCGACGCCCTTTGTCTGGATCGACGCGACCTCGCTGTGTGTGGGTCCGAACGTGGCCTGATGCATCAGTCGCTCGGCCGTCGCGCGATCCGTCGGGATCATCGCCGGCAGGGTCGTCGGAGCCACCGGCAGCGGTGACGGAGACGGGTTCGGCTCCCACGTGGGTGTGGGCGGCGGCGGTGGAGGTGGCGTGGGTGTTGTGGGCGGCGGCGGTGGCGGAGGCGGCGGAGGCGTTGGGGCCGCAGCTTCCACTAACGTGATGGTGTACCGCGCCTTCTCGGTCCAGACCTGATAGACGATCACGTCAATCTTCGTCCGGCCGTCGCAGACCCAGGCATTGGTGGTGGCGCCGCTCTGAATCTGCGCGCCACCGACGTACAACTTGTGCGTCGGGTCCGTCAGTGTTGCCGACACCGGCACGGAACAGGCCGTGGTTCGTGGAATCGTGTACTGCAGCGTGGACGGACTGAACATCGGCGACAGGTTCGCCACCGTCAGGCTCGTCAAAAAGGTCGTCGCGGGCGGCGGGGGTGGAGGCGGGGTCGAGGCTGTTACAAGTGTGACGGTGTAACGGCCGACTTCCGTCCAGTTCTGATAGATCACCACACTGAACTTCGTGACCCCGTCACACACCCACACACTGCGGGTGGCGCCACTGGCGGTCTCCGCGCTCGCAATGTAGAGACGATGGGCCGTGTTTGTCAGTGTCGCCGAGACACTCACGGAACAGGCGCTGGTCCTGGGAATCGTGTAATTCACCGTCGTCGGACTGAACACCGGGCTCAGGTTCGCGACCGTGAGTGACGTCAGGGTGCCCGTCTGGGCGGTGGCCGGCGTGACCCCAAGGGCCAACAGCACGGCTGCCATCACGATTATCAATCTCTGTGTCATGCGATCTCTCACTCCAGCCCACATGACGCCAACCCGGTGCTCGTATTACCATCCCGGTCACTTGTGGGATGAACGACGCCGATTTGATAGCCACGGTGGTCACGGATGTCGTGGGTCCCACCGTGCAACGCACGCTCAGCCGCTCCCCTGCCACGTCCGGCGCCATTGACGATGTCGTGGCGGACGTCCGGCTTCGGCTGGTCGAACGAGTGCGGGCATGGAGGGATGGGACCGCAGACCCCGTTGACAATCTGGCGGGGTACGCCGCGACGGTCGCCGCCCATGCGTGTTACGGCTTGCTGCGGCAGCGATTCCCAAATCGGACCAGGCTCCGCAATCGGCTGCGTTACCTCGTCACTCACCACACGGCCATGGCGCTGGTTGAGGATGCGCCCGGCCTCTGGCGCTGCCACCTTCGGAAGGCCCGGCCCGCGGCTGCCGCGGGATCCACTCAGCGCTTCATCGAAACGCCTCGCGCATTCGCCGAGAGCCTTGGCCTCTCTGACACCACGCTCACGCCGGCCCTGATCGAAGGATTGCTGGCCGCGTGTGACGGGCCGGTCGAGTTCGATCGCCTCGTGGATGCCGTTGCCACCTTATTAGGAGTACGGGACCGGGAGGCAGCCCGCGAAGAAGAGGCCGAGGACCAGGCGCCGATGACCCAGGTGGTACTCGAACAGCGAGCCACACTGCAGGCTGTCTGGGCTGAAGTCATCGAGTTGCCGCCGCGCCAACGGGCTGCGCTCCTCTTGAACATGCGGGATCCGGACGGCGGGGGTGTGCTCGACCTGTTGCCTGGCACCGGGGTGGTATCGCTCGCGGAAATCGCAGCAGCACTCGAAATGTCGGCCGAAGAACTGGCGGGGTTGTGGGGGCGCTTGCCTCTGGACGACCTGACCATCGCCGCCAGACTGGGCATTACGCGGCAGCAGGTCATCAATCTCAGAAAATCAGGCAGGGCCAGACTGGCACGCCGACTGGCCGGTAATATCGGTGGCGATCGACCATCATCGGGATCGTAAGGGCAGGCACGATGACTGACTTCAACGGCCACACGCGACACCAACCCGGCGACGTCGCCCGGCGGATGTCGGCTGCCCTCTCGCCGATCGCCGGTGACCTCGATCACCCGGACCACACACAACTCGTGGCGTTCGTGGACCAGCAACTTGATGCCGCAGACCGCGAGTGGATCGAGAGCCACCTCGTCGCCTGTGCAACGTGCGCTGAAGACGTGGCCGATCTCCGCACCATGCAGCACGAGTTGAGTGCAACCCGACCGAGCCGTCGATGGGTCGCGTATGG
>CAZLJG010000022.1:0-20749 GCA_964559545.1 uncultured Solibacteraceae bacterium
TCGAGCGACGTGTCCAGCAGCAGTGCTGTGACGCCGATCACGCCGTTCATCGGCGTCCGGATCTCGTGGCTGATCGTCGCCAGGAACTGCGACTTGGCCCCGGCGAGGTCTTCTGCTGCATCACGGGCGCGCTCCAGCTCCGCCATGATGCGCCGACGGTCGGTCACGTCGCGCAGGGTGATCACCCGTCCCATCTGCCGCTCGCGGCGATCGAGCAGCGGCGTGACGACGGGCTCATACTGCCGGTCGGGATCCTCGGCCGACGTGATCGCATCCACGGCGAGCCCGCCTTGCAGCTGCGCCAGCAAGGCCGGCACGGACGCGAACACGGTGGCGGCGCCATCACCAATCGTGATGGGGCCGACGATGCGCCGGAACGCCGCATTGGCGTCTATCAGGCGATCCTGCCGATCGAGTACAGCGACACCGTCGCCCAGACTCTCCACCACAAGCCCACGCGCCACGGGCGCAAGATCCAGCAGCTGTGCATTCCGAATGGCCCACGCGGTGCCAAGGCCGGTCAGCGTGAAGCCAAGCGGCGTGAGATCGACTGTCGGCCCAATGCCAATCTGATACAGCGCATTCACCCCAGGGTGCCAGGGCGGAGAGTAGCAACGCGGTGATTTGACGCCGGTAGATGCGCGGCGAGGCCCAGAACGCGCTGAGGATCACACCCGCGCCGGCCGCGAGGAACACATACGCGTACACGACGTTGGCCCATCCCGCCGGCCCGTACGTCAACTCCAACACCAGCCAACGACCGTCGCGCACCGTCTCGGCCTGCGCGTACACGAGGTGATGCCACGGGTCTGTCAGCACCAACGCGAACAGCCCAGTCGGAATCACGCCAAAGGCGGCAAGCACCCCGCGGGTGAGCCAGCCATCACGGCCGGTAAACCGAAGCGCGAAGACGAACCACGCAATCGGAGCGAAGAGGATGCCGAGGTATTCAACCGGGGCCCACGCAAGTTGTGTGGCCTGCGATGTCGAGGCGAGTTCACACGCGTAGGCGGCGGACCACAGGGCAATGCCGGCCATGAGGGCCGCAGAGGTGCGAGCCCCCGGCGACGCCCGGGACCACATCGTCCGCGCCACCCAGAGAGACAGGGTGGCGGTCAGAACATACAAAAATGCGAACGGATGCGGCTGCACCGACCGGCATGATACCGGATACGGGCGTCGTCAGCCGTCCACGCGGCTCATGATGATGCACTGGGGCGTGGCCCAGGACGATTCACCAAACAACCCGGCGTTGCCAAAGGCCGTCTTGATGCGCGCTCGCGCGGAATCCAGCAGGCCAAAGATTGTGCTCTGCCGGGCTGGGGCGACGACCGCCGGGTCAAACGGACACCGGTGTTGTGGCGGACCGCTGCCCCCGTACAGGAGCCCGAGTTCGACGAGGCCCAAGCCCGACTGGCAGAGCGGATCAGTCGCCGAGCCGTTCCGACCCCACGCACATTCGTAGTTGCTCACATCCGCGATCGGCTGGCCGGCCGTCACGCGGTCTCCCACCCGCACGCGCACATTCATGACGTGTTCGTGCTCCCAGGTTCCCCCCTGGCCCGACGACGCGATCATGATGGAAAAGTCGTTGCTGTACAGCGTGGGAATGCTGGTCACCACGCCCGTGACGACGGCCAGCACCGGCGTCCCCAACGGCGCGTAAAACGTCGGCTGCGGGTTTGGCTGGGACACGGGCCGACTTTCAGTGGCGGGAAACATGCGGCCGAAGTCATCGAGCGGCCGCCAATCCGATTCCCGTCCCTGACGGCGGGAGTAGACAAACGCGTAGTCAACCGACGCAAGGTCGAGCGGCAGCCCCTCGAGCAGGATGGTGCCGTCCGAGGCCGTCGTGGTCGGGGTCGTCGGGGTGGTTGGCGTCGCGGGAGACGTCGGAGTGGACGTGCCTCCACCCCCACACGCCGTGATCGCCCCGCACAACACCAGCACCGCCACTGTCGTCGTCCACCCGCGTCTCATCATGGACGGCAGGCTACCATCCGATCGCCACAATGCCGCTGGGGCGCCGTCTGAATTGAGGATTCCTGAGAACTGCTGAGGCGTAGACTTGACGCATGTCTGATCAGAAGTACCGTCAGCGCGGGTATCAGGACAGCGGGGCTGGTGACCGGCGGCCCGCATCATCGCAGAAACCGCGGGAACCCATCGACCCGCGCATTCCGCGCGATCCGAAGGTCATGAACATGATGGCCTTTGCGGAGGTCTTCAGATGCGCGCGATGCGGCACGATCGAAACCGGCCTCATCGGATCTCTCAGCACCTGCACGAAGTGCGGCGTTGCCCTGCACGCCTGCATTCAGTGCCAGTCGTTCGACCCCGGTGCGCGCTTTGAATGCCGCGAGACGATTCCGGCGCGTGTGAGTCCGAAGGACGGCCGTAACGACTGCAGCCTGTTTGTCGCCGTCACGCGCGTGGAAAAGGAAACGGGCTCCACGCCGTCAAAGTCGCCGGAGTCGAGCGCCCGCAAGGCCTTCGACGATCTATTCAAATAGCGCCCGCCAGACGTCCACAAGCCACGCCCCTCCGGATGAACGGTCCACCGCAGCGCTGACCACGTCACTCAGCGCCTGATCGCCCAGCACCGCAAGCAGCAAGGCGGCGATGACGGCGGCACGCACGACACCCAGAAGGGCGCCAAGTCCGCGTGGGCCTGGCTCCACCGCAGGCCCACGGACAAGCCGCGCCGCACCCCGCTGCGCAAGTTCGTGCACGCCGATGCCCACTAGGGCGACCACGACCCCGTATCCAAACGCGATCGCCATCCCGCTCGCGCCTTCGCCAAGCGAGGGCGCCACGACTTTTAGCAGCAGGACGATCACCGCCACCGCCATCAACTGCGTGGCCATGCCGCGTGCCCCACTTAGGTAGCCGCGCCAGGCACCGATGGCCACCACGACCACAATCAGCAGGTCTATGACGTTCGGTCCTCGCACCGACTCCGGAATTGGCGTCAGTGGGGATCCAAATACCACACCTGTGGAGGCCGACGCCGGCAGTTCGAACACGACTTTGTCACCACGCGCACCGACCATGAAGCGCTCGAGCACCAGCCCGCTGTCGTTCCGCACTTCCATCGACCAGTCCCCGTCTGGCCGCTGTTGCAGCCTGACCGGGACCTCCGATTCGCCGACCAGCACCTCAACGCGCGCGTCCTGTGGCGGCGCCACAAAACGCACTGTGAGCCACGGGCGGCCGCGATCGACGCGGAGGCCCACTGCGGCAATCTGCTGCGCCTCTGGACACGTCGCACACAGTGCGCCCTCAGTCGCGCGCAGGTCGCCGTCGCGCACCTCCCCAGGCAACCGATACGGCAGCAGCGACAACAGCACCGCGACGAGGCCGAAGCCGACGACCGTGCGAGCGAGTGCGAGATGGTTCATCGCATCTCCTCGGGCTGACCGCCGTGGAGGGGCGTGGGCGGCACACCGTCCTCGATCGTTCGTGGAGGCCGCCCGCCGCCGTAGAGGATGCGAATGTTCTTGATGAACTCCTCCGGGAATACCCGGGTCAACTCAGCGCGGTTCAAATCCCCCACCGCCCGCTCGAATTCAAACATGGACCGGGCCATCGGGCCCCTCGGAAACACAAAGCGCCTGATGAACTCGATGTCGCTGCGGGTCAGCTGCGGCACACCGGTGCGCACCTGAAGCGCCACCTTCGCTCGAATGTCGGCGATGCGTGCGAGGTTGAAGAACTCGATCTCGACATCGGATGGCCCCGCAAAACGGTCGAACTCCTCGCGATCCGCCGGAGAGATCGTGATCCGCACGCCGGCTGCTGCGGCGGCCTCAACGAACAGGAACCGCTCAAGGGTCTGCACATTGGTGTCGTTGAGTGCATGTTGCGCGCGCAGCCACTCCAGCCCGCGCGCGATCACATCTTCCGGCACGCCGGCGTTGCGATTGCGCCGCACGACTTCTGCGAGTTCGGCGATCTTTTCGTTGATCTGCCGCAACTCCAGATCGCCGGTGACGCCCTGGCGCCAGTGTGCAATGTCGGCGGCCGGCAGCCCCTTGAGAGGATCGCCCATGATGCGGGTACGTACCCACTCCGCGGCTTCCCGAGCGCCAGGGAATCGCGCGGGAAGGTCGGTTTCGGACTCACCTCGGGCCTCGGATGACTCCCCCGGCTTCCCGACGGGTTCGGCCGGCACGTTGCGCGTCCTCGGTCCCAGCCTCCGGAGATCGCGCAAGCGATCGACGGCGCGATCGATCGTGGTCCCCGGCCGCTGGCGCAGTGCCAGCAACTCGTCGAGGAACACCATCTTCATTTCGTTGAGCGACCTGGGGATGACCGGCGGCGGCGTTCCAGGTGTCTCGAACACCATGTCACCGAGGTAGCCCTCCAAAGCCTCGCGCGCGTGCCGACTGATGAGCGGGAGCGCATCCACCGCCGCCTCGACGCGGGCGCGTGCCTGCGGGTCGGCCTTGTTGGTGTCGACCGCTTCCAGGGCTTTGCGCAGTTCCACCCACTTGTTCAGCAGCCCGGTGTCCACACGCGCCAGCATCATTTCCGCCTGCGACTCGACGACCTCGAAGCGATACAACTCTTCGACGAGGTCCTTCATGATCGTCTCGACGTTCGACCGCCAGATCTCGTCGGGTGTCGCGCCTCGCCTGTGCACGAGATCTCCGGTGGTGTTGGCACTGAGGTACGGATCAAAGTGCCGTTGCGTGAGGAACGCCTGCAGCTCATGCAAACGTCGATACACGCCGGCCCCGATCTCGGGCTGTCCCGTCGGTGCAATGCGCATCCCCTGCAGGATGCCGTGCGCCAGCGCCTCATGCGCGGTCGTCCCCATGAGAACCCTGAGGAACTCGTCTGCCGTCGCGGACCGGCCATGTAGTTGCTGCGCCAGCACCTCCGCACGCTCCGCGATGGTCCGCAGGTAGATGAACGCCTGATTGGTGTGACGACGGTAGCCTCCGGCGCCATCACCAAGCACGTCCGTGAACTCCAGCGTCACAAGCGGCGCGTCCGACTTGCCGGGCGCCAGCCACGCACGAATCTGCGAGGTCAGGATCTCAACCATCGCCTGCGCGGCCGCTCTCGCTTCCGGAGACGCCAGTGGGTTCTCGGCGATCTTCAAGTACTCGCCACGCATCCGGTGCGCGAGCTGCGCGACGTGTTGTCGGCGGATTGGTTCGTCCCCCTCCACCTTGATGTTCATTTCACGCAGGAAGTCGCGAACCGCCTCCTTGAGGTTCCGATCGGTTTCGACACGTCGCGTTCGAGCCGCGGCATCGGTCGGCTCGGCGAACCCTCGCTGCATTTCACGGAGACGGTCGACGGCTCGTCGCACTCGATCCGCCATCGGCGTGCCCTTCCTGTACACGTACTCGAAGAAGAGCTCGGCGAGCCGTGTCTGGGCCTGCTCCGGGGTGAGCTTCCGGCTGGCCTTCTGCCAGGCGGCAAACGCGTCTGGCGCGACTTCTCTGAGTGTGCCGGCATTGCGCCGCGCGATCTGCTCGGGCGTGTAGAGCTTGTTGACGATCGCGATGATCTCGCGCAGGGCTTCAGCATCCGTGCGACGCGCTCCATGTGGGTCGCGGCCGTTCAGCGTCGGGTCATACCGCCGCTGCTCCATGAAGGCCTCAATCTCATGCAGCGATGAATAGGGGCGGGCGTCGGTTCCCTGCAGGCCGTGAGCCAAGGCCTCGTGCGCCGTCGTGCCGAGCACGGCCTTGAGGAGCTCCGCGGCCGTCGCCCGAGTGCCCAGGCGGGCATGACGGAGGAACAGCGACTTGGCAATCTCGGCGACGTAGATCGTGGCGCGTCCGGTCACCGGATTGTAGGATCCGCGCGCCGGCCCCTCGTTTTCAAAACGAATACTGACCTGTCTCCCGAGGAGCAGCGTGCGCAGTGCCCGTGCCGCCTGGCGGTCCGCCTCTTTCGTGTGTGGATCCTTGATCACGGTCTGAAGTTCCTCAGCCAGACGCGTGCGAAGCCGCGCTGAGGAATCGATCTTGAGCGAGCGGAGCGATGACGCGAACCACTCGGTAAACTGTCGGACCACCTCCGGGCTGGCCACCACACGTCCCGAGCCGTCCTCGGCGATCTCCTCGGTTCGACGCCGCTCCGGGGCGGCGGTGGGCTTCGAGCCCGACCCGATCGGTGGCCGGGGTCGCGGCGCGAGTCCCTGGACGAGTCCAGCCATCCGCAACTGCGAGATAAACACCAGGTTGTGGAAAAACGCCTCCAGGGAGAACTCGCCCCCCATGCCCGGCAGCACCCCAAGGCCAGTGAACGCTGCGGCCTCACCGGTCAGCTTGACGCCCTCGAACGTCCCCTTCTGCAGGATCACGCGAATCTGCTCACGCGTCAGTTGCTGGACCGGTGCGGTGAAGGCGCGCTGCAGCAGTTGCTCATTCAACAGACGCTTCTCAAGATTCCCCGCAAGCCGGTTCATCAGCGCCAGCCCACCGAGCGTGACGATGTTCATACCCAGCTCGCGGGCGAGGTGCGCGGGCGACGATCCGCTCGACAGCGGCGCGCCATGAATCGTCCCGTGGGCGATGTTGCTGAACAGTGTGAAGAGCGCGCCCTCGGCGAGCGCGAGCCGCGCGAGCGGAAGCGCTGCGCGGAGGCCGGTCGTGAACTGATAGGCACTGCGCAAACCGCCGACGAGGCGTCCGGCGGCGGCGCCCGGCAGCAGGATCGTCGCGACCATCTCGAGCCCGCTCTCGACGTTGAGCAGCGAGTCGGACCAATGCCGCTCGGCCATCCGCGAGCCGGTCGTGGTCGGGTCGTACTTGAACTTCTCAGGAATGACGTACGCGCCATTCGCGATGAAGCCGGCCTGCTCGAGCCGGCGATACGCGGCCGGATGTTGTGAGCGGAGCTGCGCCGCCGGCAACTCAGCAGCCAGTGATAACGCCTGCGCGAACTGGCGGTCCTGGTGCATTTCGCGCTGGATCTCGTCGGCGTGCATCAACCGCCAGGTCTGCACAACAAGGCCGCGCTTCTGCCACGGCGTCGCGTGATAGGCGGCCCACGCCTGTCCCCCGCGACGCACATCCTCCGCGCGGAGCCGTGCCAGATACCGGATGAAGCCCTGCGGGTCTTCAAGCGCCGAGCCCAGTTCCGACAGCAGCCCCGGCAGGTCGCGCGCGCGGAACTGGCCGACGTCGGCCAGCACACGATCGGCCGGCGTCTGCCCCAGCCACTTCAACTCGTCCCAGCGCTGCTGGGACTTCCAGTACCGCTCTTCGTCTTCCTTGATGCGCTGCCACTGTTCGAGCGCGCTCCATGAAGGATTGAGGAACAGGATCTGGATGCGTCGGCGCTCCAGGTACTGCATCTCGTCGAGCAGTCGCCGGACCTCCTCGCTGTCCGGGTCTTCCTGCAGGGCGGCGTCGAGGCGCTGGCGCACCCCGTTCTCGCGGAAGTTGGCACCGCGGTAGTCCCTCGCCTTGTGGTGCCAGCTGCCATTCAGTGCCTCGAAGATGTCCTGAAGCTCGGCGTTGAGCGCTTCGGGATCACTCGCGAGAATCAGATCCTGCACGGCGTCCCTGGCCGTACGGAGCGCATCACGACGTCCGTCAGCGCGCGCACTCAAATGGGGCGCGATGTCCTCTCCGCGATAGCGGTCCAGTGTTGATTCATGCGCGCGCAGATCGGCGTCCGCCTGCGCAAGCAACGCGTCGAGCGCTGCCCGCCGCGCCGGTCCTTCGAGCGTGCCCGTCGCGAGCATCGCGCGCAGGCGCGCCACCTCACGCACTCGTTCCTGCGCCTCCTGCAGGCGCGTGGCCGCGGCGGCCACGGGCCCTTCCTCCGCTTCAGCGCGCACCAGCCGATCAAGGTCAACCGTCAGTGCGCCGACCTCCTCCATCGCTTCTCGCAGGGCCTCGTCAATCCGCGGACCCAGCAACCCCTCAAGCCGCGCGGGAAGGGCCTCAAGAAGCTCCGTCGCCCCCACCGCGCGAAGCAGTTCAACGATCGCAAGCGCCTGTCCTACCTTTTCGTCGAGCGGGACCTGCCGACGATCGATCAACGAGAGCGACGCTTCAACAAACAGCGACAACTTCCCGCGCTCGAGGGCGTCGGCAGCCAGCGCCTCAAGATCGTCCAGCGACAGCGCACCGCTGCGGATCTGCGCCAGCGCATCAGCGTCCTCGACCGCGTCGATCTCCTTAACGAGCGCCTCCAAGCGCCGACGAATCTCCGGTACCCGCGGATCGTCAGGCCGTCCGCCGAGTTCCACCGGGCGCGCCAACATCGTCAACGCCCCGAGCAACGCGTCGAGACCTCCCGCCTTGATCGCCTCGTCCACCAGTGCGGAGATGGCGGCGGCCCGGGCTGCGGCGATACGTGCAGGGTCTGTGATGCCCCAGCGCGCCTGTTCTTCAGGGTGCGCTAGCCGATCGAGGAGTTGGATCAGAATCTCCCGCGCCTGCACCGCCATCTCTGGGGTGGACGCGCGCTCAGCGAGGCGCTCGAGAATGCGCGTAAGCGCGGTCAGGGGATCGCCGACTGTCAGCCCCCGCGTCAGCTCTTCAGCCGCGGGAATGCCAATCTGCGAGGCCAGGGCCATCAGCAGATGCGCAAGCGGGTGATCAGGATCGGACGCGCTTGGGATGCTGCGCACCCACTCGAGCATTCGCTGCAGCGCGCGGTGTTCCTCCTCGGAGAGGGCCGGCGGGTCCGGCTCCTGCGCGACAACCTCGGCAGGCTCATCCTCAGTGGGCGCATCCTGCCCAAAGTCCTCCGGCACCATCTGCGGCGGCGGCACAAAGACCTCATCCTCCTCGCCGTCTTCCTTGTCCTTCCGATCCCACTCTGCCTGGAGTTCGTCGAGCTCCGACCAGTCGAACTCCTCGCCGTCAAGGCCGCCCCGGCCGTCCTCGCTGCCGCCACCCCCACCGGCTTCAGGAGCCGGAGCGACGACGCCACCGTGTCCTCCCGGATGCACCCCCACCGTGCCGCCGGGGCGAGGCGCAGGCGGCTCCGGAAACAACGTAAACGGCGGCGGTGTCATCCCGCCGCAGGTGGTGTCGCCATGGCGGATGAGGTCGGCCCACGGGTTGCCCGTATCCCGCGGATCGTCGTCCTTCTTCTCCGGGAGCTTGATCGTCGGCGGCATCCACCACGACGTGACAAAGCCGTCGCCATTGACCGTGAATCCACCCGGACCCGGTGTGGACCAGTCGCGATCGGGATGATGGCAATTCTGATTGTTGAGCGCGCTCTCGACTTCCTCCCACGCGCGTGCGACAGCCTCCCCGGCCGCCTTCAACTTGTCGAAGGCCGTCATCTGACGCGTGTCGAGCTCGGTGAACATGTGCCCCATGCGGGTGAACAGCTCCCGCAGTCGCTCAAGTTCCTCCTCCACTTCCCGCTTCGTCATCAGCCGGGTGTAGCCCGCCGCGTCCCTCACATCCTCTCCGGTGGGCGGCAACAAGCCATCAGGTCCGATGTGGCGATCAATGACACGCGTGCGACTGCCGTCGAGTTTCGGCGGCGCCTTCTTGGGATCCCAGTGCGCCAGCAGCTCGAGCAGCTCGTCGATCTTGAGACCAATCCCCTGTCGTCGCGCTTCAAGGTTGGCGCGCTCCTGCGACAAATCCCTATTGGTGGCGTTGTATTCCTCGATCGCCTCTGCGAACTCTGCCTTGAGCTTCTCAAGCTCATCCAGGTAGGCGCGCAACTCCTCTTCGGTCACCGGCTCATCGCGCGGGTCGTCGTGATCGTGCTCTTCGTGGTCGTGTTCCTCGTGTTCGTCGCGCGGGTCTCCTGCTGTCGGCGCTGGAATCGGCAGATCGCGCGGGTCGTCATCTTCGTTCACATCGGCGTCTCGTGGATCCGGGTCGGCTTCCGGCCCTTCGTCGCCGCTGGATCCACCGTGGTTCTCCTTGAGCCAGTTGTCAAAGTCTTCCAGGTCGTCCGCATCCTCTGGGAACGGATCCACTCCGGCGTCACGCGGATCAAAATCATCCGTTTCGTCTACTGCGGCGTCACCCGAGTCTCCGTGCGTCTCGGCGAGCCACTTGTCGAATTCGGCAAGTTCGGCCTGATCCTCCGGAGGCAGATCATTGGATGGAACATCGGCGTCTCGCGGATCCTCTCCGTCGTACTTCTTGAGGACCTCGTCGATGCCGGCGTGGTCCACTTCGTCCTGCCACGTCTCGTGTTCGGGCCGCTGTTGACCGGCCTTCGCACCCGCCGCCAGCAGTCCCCCAAGGGCGCCGAGTAATGCGAGGCCGCCAAGCACACCCGCGATCGGCAGTTCCTGACGAACGGGCGTGGCCACGACGACCGTCGCCGGCGCCGCGATCTCCGACGGCCCCACCTCGGTCGGCGTGGTTACGGTGGTCCCCGGATTCGTGCTCGGCACCGTTTCGACAGGCCGCGGCGTCACGACCTCGGGTCGGGGCGCTTCTGTCGGCGGCGGCTCCGCAATTCGCGGTCCCGTGTCGTCCACCGGTGTCGTGGGCACACCCGCCACCGGCAGCACGGCCGTCACCGCAAACGTCCCCTCGGCTGCAGCCGTGAGCGTACGCGTCACGGTGTACACCCCGCCTGCGCCAACGTCCGTCGGAGAAATTCGGAATTGCTGAACCCTGCCGCCTTCCATCGCGACCGTCTCGGTCGCCAGCGTGAGCGTGAGGTCCAACGGCTGCGTCAGATTCGCCAATCCGCGAATGGTCGCCGTCACCGTGGTCTGCTCCGAGCGACGCAGTCGCGTGCGCGGGGATGCCAACTCCAGTGACACGTTTCGAAACGCACTGCGCATCGTCCGACCCGATTCGCGGAGCACGAGTTCCGTGGGACCGACCACGCCATCCGGACTCTGCGCGATGATGCCGCGGGGTGATTCGGCGAGTATCGTCGCCGCGGTGCCGCCGACGCTCAGGTCTGTCGTGGTCGAGTCGCCGTCGAAGCGCCCTTCGATACGGATCGGCATGCGCGCCTGACCGACGCCCGGGACTCGGTATCCGGCTGGAGAAAGAAGTGTTCGCGATGTCGGCAGAGGACTGGAAACCGGCTCGTGGTCCCCGCCGCGCAACACAACGCGCCCTTCCGTGCCCGCCGGCGGAATTGACGTGCTGAATCGGCCCGCGCCCGCCGCGACCTCCCGATCTCCCACCTGCAGCGATGACCGCTCGAGGTCGGCGAGATTGCGCGATCGCGTCGCCGCGTCCGCGCCGTTGGGAGTGAGCCTGACGGTGCCGGACACACGATCCCCCGCGGCAACATCGGCAGGCAACAGCACCGACAAGCGCCCTTGGGGTGTCGTGAAGGTGGTGACGTGCAACCCACCGGTTGTCTGAACGCTGACGGTGGGCACTTGTCGGGCGGTCAATGCGACCGACGCCGTAGCGACCACGGCGAGCAGCGCAGTCGCCGCCAAACGAATCGTGGCAGGCATGACCTACCTCGTCCTTGGGGTGCCTGTTCCGGGTGCGACCCTGCCTAGCGCGGGCGGCAGCATGGACATCACGCGCGCGCGCACGTTGTAACTCCCCGCGCGGCGCGCAATGATCTTGCTCTTCACAAACGTCTGCCCGCGCGCGACGTCCGCCTGGTCAAACCACTTCACCACCGAACCACTGCTTTCGCCCTGGAGCGTGACGGTCCCAGGTGATCGATTCTCGATGATGATCCCGACTTTGCCGCGTTCGCCTGGTCGTGGCGCGCCCTTCAGCGCGCGGTACGGAATCCTGGTGAGGAACCGGGAATCCTTCGGAAGAGGTCGTGCGAACACGGACACCGGAATTGATCCGGTGATGGAGGCTTCAATCGGTGTTTCGGTCCCGCGTGAGACGGCCTTCGTCGGTCCGTCAGCCTTGAGGCCGATGCCAACGACCGTGACTTCGTCGAACACGATTCTTGGAATGCGCGTCACGGGCGGAGTGGGATTCGTCGTCGGATTCGTCGTCGGAGTCGCATTCGAATTCGGCGGGCTGTCTGTCATCACGATTGTCTGCGGTCCAGCCGGCACCGATTCCGGTACCTCAAATGCCACGCTCCGCGGTCCCGCAGCCACGACTTCTGTCGGCACATCACCAATGGAGACCTGTGGATTGGCGCCGACCGGTCCGGAAATGACGGGACAGTCGTTGCGCACAATCACGGACGGCACCTCGAACGTTTCCACGGCCGCGGCCTTGCTCGCGGCTTCAATGGGAATGTGTTGCGTCGCGATCGCCTGGCCACCGGGTCGTCGGAACAACAACGGGAGTTGCCTCGCACCGGTCTCCGCGACTTTCAGAACAATCTTGCCGAGATTGCCCCGCTTCTTCGCCGCCTCCGTGTCTTTCGGAATGTCCACGACAATGCCGGTCAACTGACCGGACTGCTGCGGGTCTGGCGACGGCGCGGCAATCTCAAGCACGGTGCCTGACACGGTGTTCGCAGGAATGGGAATCGCCGCGGTGATGACGCGCAATCCTGGGATGCCCTGATACTTGGCCGGATCGAGCGTCACCGTCCCTGTGACCGCATCACCGGGCTGCACGTCGTCGGGCACCACCACGCCGACCAGCGTGGTTTCGAACACCGGATCCTGGCGGGCGAACGGACGTGCGCCCGCAGCCGAGACCAATGAAAGAGCGAGAAGACCGCCGGCAAGCCATCGGACCATCTGCGTACTCCACGTCTATGGGGGGCCGGGGCATTGTGTCCAAACCTCCGGGGCGGCGCAAGAGGAAAGGGTGGCGGTAGACTCTCCCCATGGCGCGTGGATGGGAAAGCAAATCGGTTGAAGCCCAGCAGGAGGACCGCGAGCAGGATCGCGGGGCGGCCGAGTCACTCTCCCCCGAGGAAACGGCACGTCTCGCCCGGTTGCGCACACTGGAGCTCACCCGCGCCCGCGCGCTCGCCGACCTGTCGGTGGCGCGATCTCCTGCGCACCGTGCGATGCTCGAATCCGCGATCCGTGCACTCGACGAACAGTTGCGGGCGCTCTGACTGACCCGGCGCCTGGTCGCGCACGAGCGTATGCTGAGGCACCATGGCTATCGACAAAGGGAAGATCGACGCCGGCCAGGGCGGCAAGCGTGGCCATTCAAACATGGCCCACTGGATCTATTCGCACGAGTTGAAGGAGGCCAGCCGCAAGGCGCGCCGGCTCGACGCAAAACGTGCGGTGCGAAGCGGGCTTGCGGACTTGAACGAGACGCCGCCCCGACCGGCGCGCGCAGCCACCGCACGTTCGCGTCCGGCTGCCGACGACTTCCCCTCTGGCCTCGGCGGGCCGGCCCTCCGGGCACTGCATCGCGCCGGAATCCGCGCGTTGGCTGACGTCGCGCGCTGGTCGGACAAGGACCTCTCGGCGCTGCACGGCATCGGACCGAAGGCGCTTGCGATGCTGCGGCGCGCGGCGAAGTCGCCGCAGACGGCTCGCACGACCGCAGATGCGAAGGGCCGGATCCGCGCGTATCTCGCGGCACTGCCGCCAGACTCGCGCCTGGTCCTCCTGCGTATCCGTCGCGCGATTCACTCGGCCGTGCCCCGCGGCGAAGACGGATTCAGTTACGGCATTCCTTGCGTCCGGAGGGACGGCAAGGTCGTCGTCTGGTATGCCGCGTGGACAAAACACGTTGCGCTGTATCCCGTCGGAGCCACAGGAACCGGCAAGTTCCCGCTCTCCGACCCACCGTCTGCTGCACTTGTGCGCCGGTTGGTCAAGACACGACTTGCCGGGCTGGCGAAATAGTCGAATCCCATTAGACTCTGCGGCGTGTCCCAACTCCCACCACGCATCGTCAGCCTGACGCTGGAGGAACCGAAGTTCATCGGCGTCATCTTCGAGTGGCCCACCGGTGTCATCTACGAGCATCAATGTGGCGGCACGCATTGCTATCACCTCGATCTGCAAGGCTACTTTGTGCCGGTCTGCCGTCTGGAACTCGATGACGTCGACCGGACCAGTGCCGATCGCTTCGCGCTCGATACCGATCTGCTGAAGGCCGTGTTTCACGACGCCTATCCGGATGACGAGGATGCGTGCGTGTGGGGACGTTCGACCGACGACCTCCCACCGGACCGGCTCAAGCGGCTTGAGGACCTCGTCGCCTTACTCGGCTACCGCGGCGCGGATTACGCGAGGAAGACCATCACACTCGACGTGTCACGCCTCGATCAGGGTTGCGAAGCCGCAGTGCCCGTCATCACTCCTGATGGGCCGGGCATGCTCGTCTGGAACAACTGCGACTGACCCGCGCACCCACCCACCATACCGCCAGGGTCTACTTCGCGCGCTCCGCGTCGACGCTGACCTCGGCCGTCTGGCCCTGGAACTCGAGCGTCTGCAGTCCCTGAAGGCGTCCCTTGATCAGCGTGAGCGTAAAGGACCGGAGCGGACCGTCGGGCTGCTGCGTCTGAAAGCGCACAACGTCGCCCTCAACCACGCCCTTCTCGACCGGCCACTGCCGGGACGGTTCCGGCCCAACGGTGCCGGTCAGGCTCTTGTCCTTCTGCACAAAATGGAATGTGAACGTGATCGACTGCGTCCGGCCGTCGGGCAGGGTTCGGGTGAACGTGGCATTCCAATTGCCGGAGAGGTCTGTGGGTTGAGCCGAGATGCCGGAGGGCAACAGGAGCAGGGCAAAAGCGAGAAGCGTCGAGAGTGTTTTCATACCCCCGGCTAACGACTAGCGACGCGCACCGGTTCCGCCGTTTCTGCCTGGAACCGACGATCTCAGCGACATCTCACGCCGTGCTCATCGTACAGTGAGCACTTTCCAGCATGCGGACCGAGGCGCGCTTGCGTGTTATCGCCGCAGCGGCAGCTTGAACGCGGCCATCTCGGCGCCGTTGCGCACGAGGAGCACATCGCCCACCAGCACCGGGTGGTTCCAGGTCATGCCGTCAATCGCCGGAACGCGTGCGACCTCTGTGAACTTCTCGGAGGTGGCCGAGACCAGCGCGAGTTCACCTTCCTCCGTGAGCACCAGCAGAAGATCCTGCGCCGACAGGAGGATGAGTTGGCCGTTGCCGTAGCGTCCGCCTTTCCAGGCCCGCTTGCCGTCCTGAAGATTGATGGACGCCAGGATGTTGTTGTCGAAGCCGTACGCGTGCGTGCCGTGGACGACATAGTCGTTGAAGTACGGCTTCAACCCATTCGAGGTCCAGCGCTCGGTGGCTGTCCATCCGCCCGCACCACGCGACACGACCAGCCGACGCATGCCAAGGCCACCGGGACCCGTCACCGCGGTAAACAGCAGGTCGCCGTCCGCGGTCATCGCCGGCTGCGCGATGGATCCGCCCTCCCACGCGTGCTCCCACAACATGGTCCCGTCAGCCGGCGAGAAACTCGCGATCCCGGGACCGCCCGTCTGGAGCACCTGCGCGACACCGTCGATGGTGGCCAGGTGAGGCGACCCGTAGTGGCCGCTGTATTTCGTGCCGACCCAGCGGAGCGCACCCGTGCGCGCGTCGTAGGCCGCCAGCGTCCCGCCCGCTGCGACAATCACCGCATCGTCAACGATCAGCGGTGACGCCGCGAACCCCCAGTCGGGAGTCGGGGCGTCGGTATCGGCCTTGGCGTTGCGAGACCACACCACGGCGCCGGTTTCTGCCGCCAGCGCGTTCAGGATGCCGGTCGCACCGAGTGCATAGACGAGGCCGTTGTTGATCGTCGGCGTGGCGCGCGGCCCCGCGCCAGCGGTGCCTTCCCAGAATCGCGCCTGATCCCGATGCACCCACACCGGGGTTCCATCGGACATGCGGTAACACGAGACGAGTTCTTCATCACCCCGCTGTTCCTGCGTATAGATGAGATCGCCGCTGACGGCAAACGACGACCAGCCCGGCCCCACCGGGCGCCGCCACAGCTCCACGGGCGGCGTAACCGACCAGTCCGTCGCAATGTTCGTATCGCGCACGATGCCGTCGCGCAGGACGCCGCGAAAGCCCGGCCATTCGACTCGGGTGACAGTGGGCTCGCTCATGGCCTCTGGGCCTGACATGGCTGGAATGATTCCCGTCACCGGCGTCGACTCTGGCGCAACGACGGCACCGGCGCCAGCGGCCCCGGCCGGACCCGCCGGAGCGACCGGAGTGATCACCAGATCGCCCTGCGCGAGCAGCCGCTCCTCAGCAGACGCGGTCCAACGCCAAGCCAGCGGCAACCTGCCGACCGTGACCGCGTCCGTTCGCACGAGTGTCCAGAATCCACAGGCGAACAGAAGTGCAGCGGTGATCACGACTCGCCTGACGTCGGGTGATCGGTGGCGCGTGAAGACGGCGGCAGCCACCAAAGCAAGACAGAGCGGGGGGACGACGAAGAAATAAAACACCACGCCGCCGAGGGCGGTCGCAATTGACTGGTGCAGCAGGGGCTGCGTCGCGGCGACTCCGATGCCCATGACGACGACGGCGCCAAGCCGATCCAGCCACGGGGCCCGGCTGAAGCCCACCCACCAGAGAACAATCAGCGGGGCGGCGATCAGTCCGCCGATGGTTCCGACCAGCAGGGCTTCCGGCGCCATGGCTGGAAGAACCATCCACATGAACCACTGCACGAGCACGAGGACCACACCGGGCCACAGGCGCAGCGGCCTGGCGGGCAGTGACGACGAGTTCTGCTGTGTCTGCATGTACCGGCGCAGTGTAAGCGATTCCCCGTGCGATCCGGCGCGAGCCACGCGCCGGGGCGATGCCCCGACGCGTGCATGAAACGAGCGCCCTTACTTGCGCTTGTAATACATCTTGCGCGCGGTTTCGCGCACGAGCGAGTCGCCTTCGAGTGACCAGCTCTGGCTGGAGGTGACGGGACCGTTCGCCCCCTCGATCGTCGTCGTGATCGTGAGCACGTCGCCTTGCCATCTGGCCGTTGCACGGCCCGCGAGGCCACGCACCTCGACCTGCGTCTCAGTGCCGTTGGTCGGATACGACGTCTTGACCCCACCCACTTCGATCGCAAACGTCGTCGCGTCGAGTGTAATGACGGTGTCGGTGGACCCCGATGCCACCGAACGGGACACCATCGCGCCCCCTCCGCCGCCACCGCTCATGGCGCCGCCCATGCCGCCACCACCACCGGCGATGCTGCGCGTGGTCATCACGGCACCGCCGCCGCCATTCGAAATGCTGCCACCACCCCCGCCGCCGGCTGGTGCCGCCGCCGCGGTCCTTTCGGCATCGATGACCCAGGTCCCCGAGAAGTTGCGGCCCTGAGCGGCCACGGACATCACACTCACTCCGACGGCCAGCGCCGCCATCACTGCAATCTGTCGCATGCTGTAGTACTCCCTTCGCCTGTAACAACACGCGAGAGAGACGTTCGTCGCAGACGTGGGCTACTTGTCTTCGATCACGCGGACGCGCAACGAGAGGCGATGCCCCTCAAGCAGATTCGGTCCAGGTGGCGTACTGCTGGAGCGCGTCACCAGGGCACCACCGGCACCTCCGGCCCCGCCGCCCGTGTTGGCGATGCCGCCACCGGCCGCTATCGCGCCACCGCGGCCGCCGCCACCGCCGCCCCCGGTGCCGCCCACGATCGCCCCGCCGCCCGCCGCCACGGCGTACGCCACAGGATCAGGCAAGTCGAATGACACCACGTGTGTCGTGGCGGGCCAGTCCACCGTTTTTTCTCCAGTGCCCGTGTTGCTGTGCACGCGACCGGTGACATGACTGGTCACTGACCGTGTCAGTCCGGTCCACAATGCGCGCGTCCCATCCGGACGTGTGACGGCGCGCAGTCGCCCGCTCAGTTCGAGGACCATCGGCCCGGCCGTGGACTCGACCGGCAACCCTCGAAAGAAGAACCCCGTGCCGCCTGGCGCAAGGCGGACCACCTGCCGCTCCACCACTTCCCCCTTGCCCGGGACGACATGCACCATCCACAACTCCGCCAAGACCGGCGACGTGAGTGCCGCATCCGGAAATGGCGTCGGGACCTGTTGACCGGCGGTGACTCGTTCGGAACGGAACCCCAGACGCAACTCCAGCGACTTCTGCGTGGCCGGACACGCCGATCCCTGCGAGGGCCGCGTGATGCGATCGATGGGTATGCGATCGCCCACTTGCAACGTCATCTCGCTCGAACCTGACGACCCGCTCGTGACCGGGCGCCCGCGCTCGAAGATTCGCGCCCAGCTGACGGCCACGGTGATTTGATTGGTCGTCCGACTGCGTTCGGTGACGCTCACGCGCCAGGCTTCGGTGGCGGCCGCTGGCGCCGCGCCCCTCGTGACGTCTGACTGACACAGATCCGACGTCGTGAAGACGAACCACGGGTCCGCACCCGATGTTACCGTCACGGTCGCGCCAAGGCGACGGCCATCGGGCATATCTACCGGCGCCGCCAACGTCAGTTCAAGAGCCGGAAGCGGCCGCGTGGCTGCGGAGCCGGCCGGTCGCTCGGGGGCTTGTTGCACGAGCAGCGCGCCGATCGCCAGCAGGCTCCACATCTCAGTTGCCTCCGACCGTTTCGCGCCAGTCCACACCGGACTCGAATCGGATCACGTGTGTGGGTTGTGGCGCGGACGGCGCCTCGATGGAAATGAAAGTCGCGTCGGCCTGCGATCGCACCGGGACGTCAGGGGACGTGACCCGCGCCATACCGTACCCGGCGGCCAGGCACAGCACCGCTGCGGCGGCCGCGACCCACCGGGGCCATCGCCCCACGACCGCTGGCGTGTCGCGCGTCACCGTGACGGCCGTCACCTCCACCACCCGTCTCAGGGACATGCTCTCCACGATAAAGGCGCGCCCTTCCGAGGTCTCGAGCGCAGCGTGCACCGCGGAAGGCTCGATGGGTTCGCCGTCGATCCAAGCCGAGAGAGTCTCACAGTGGTCTTCAATCGTCATGTGCATCAGATTGCCCTTCCCAGATTCGGGGCCAGTGCCGCCCGCAATTGTTGTCGCGCACGGAACAACCGCGATCGTACAGCCGTCGGCGTCAAGTCGCACGCCACCGCAATGTCGTCATAACTCAATCCGCCTTCCTCGCGCAGCAGGAAGACGTCCCGATCCACATCGGTCAATTGCCGCAGGGCCTGCGACAGCGCAAACGCCAGTTCCTGCTGCGGGCCCTTGAGGGGTTCGCCGGCACAGCTATCGATGGGCCGCCGGCCGGCGTCCCTCAGAAAGTTGAGCCCGAGGTTCCGCGCGACCCGATAAATCCATGCCCGCTGCCCATCGGCGTCGGCCACGGGGACGCCCGATCGGGCGACGCGCAGAAACACCTCCTGCGTCAGATCACGGGCAGGCTCGGTCTGCCCGACCAGTCGGCACAAAAATCGGAACACGCCTTGGCGGTGCTCCGTGAACAGTCGATCGGTGTCGGTCACGTACGCGCGTCTCGTATCTCTGAACCCCCGAGAAGGCCAATCGTCGCAGCGGACAGGCACAAGCCTGCCGACATGGAGTCGCGTCATCGTGCCAGTGTAAAAACACTCTCGCGTCCAAAGGCGGACGTTCGGCCACTGCCGCCGCCATGAGCAGTGCTACACTGTCGCGCTCCCAGCGAGAGAGGTCGACATGATCCCTGACGGACTCGGAGAGATTCTCGAACGCAACGCCAAAGCCGTGACCCTGCGGCCGTCGCTCGGACAGAAGACCGGCCGCACCGTCGTGCGCATGAAACCCGGTCTCGAATGTGAAATCACCGACGGCACGTGGACGCTCACCGCCGGCATGAGCGCCAACTCCGGCGGGTCGAACGCCGGGCCGGGCCCGGGCACGTTTGGCCGCGGCGCGCTTGGCTCCTGTCTTGCGATGGGGTACGCCATGTGGGCATCACGGTTGAACGTGCCGATCGACGCACTCGAAATTGAAGTGCAGGCCGACTACGACACCCGTGGCGAACTGGGCGTCACCGATGACGTGCCGCCCGGCTACACGCAGGTGCGGTATATCGTGACCATCACGAGTCCGGCACCTGAAGCGGACGTGCAGAAGGTCATCGACACGGCCGACAAGTACAGTCCGTATCTCGACGTGTTCGCCCGCGCGAACGACGTACGACGCGACCTGCGCATCATGGCGTCCACCACGCACACGGGGGCCTGATCATGGACCCACGTCTGCAACGCCGGGTGCAACGATACGGATGGGACAAGGCAGCCGGCCTCTACGAGCAGTATTGGCACGCGCAGTTGTGGCCGGCACAGGAACGGCTGCTCGCGATGGCAGGCATTCAGCCTGGCGAACACATCCTCGACGTCGCCTGCGGCACCGGACTCGTCACCTTCAAGGCCGCAGAAGCCGCCGGTCCCAACGGACGCGTGGTCGCCACCGACATCTCGGCCGCGATGGTGGACCTGCTCTCGGCCGAAGCCGCCAGACGCGGCGCTGCCACCGTCACCGCTGAACGCCGCGACGCCGAACAACTCGGCCTCGACGACCAGACCTTCGATGTGGCCTTGTGTGCGCTGGGCCTGATGTACGTGCCCGAGCCGGTGGCCGCGCTGCGGGAGATGCATCGTGTGCTGAAGCCAGACGGACGCGCCGTCGCCGCCGTCTGGGGCGCACGCGCCCACTGCGGATGGGCCGAGATCTTCCCCATCGTCGACTCGCGTGTGCAGTCGGATGTGTGCCCGATGTTCTTTCAGCTTGGCACCGGCGACGCACTCGCCGCGTCGTTCACCGCTGCGGGATTTCGTGACGTGGTCACCGAGCGCCTGTCGGCGACGCTCCACTACGACTCGGCCGCCGACGCCGCAGGCGCCGCGTTTGACGGCGGCCCGGTCGCGCTGGCCGTGTCGCGCTTCGACGACGCCACCCGTGCCGCCGCACAGGCCGAGTATCTCGCCTCCATCGAGCCGTGGCGATCCGGTGA
>CAZLJG010000023.1:0-20121 GCA_964559545.1 uncultured Solibacteraceae bacterium
AACGGCGGCTACATGTACAGCATCGGTGGCGTGGCCGGCGCGCGAAACCCGAACAACGCGGAGTGTTTCCCTGTGCAGCCCAACACGTTGTGGGACAACGGCTTTGCGCAGGGCGGCCAGAACGAAACGTGCGCGACCTACAACCTGCTGAAACTTGACCGGCAGCTGTTCATGTATGACCAGACGGCGAAGTACATGGATCACTACGAGCGGGCGATGTACAACCACATCCTCGCCTCCGTGGCGGAAAGTGACGCAGGCAACACGTACCACGTGCCGCTCAACCCTGGCGTGCAGAAGCGATTCGGCAACGCGAACATGAACGGGTTCACGTGCTGCAACGGCACGGCGCTCGAGAGCCACACGAAGCTGCAGGATACGATCTACTTCCACAGCGCCGATCACTCGGCCCTCTACGTGAACCTCTTCGTCCCGTCCACGGTGAACTGGACGGAGCGCAAGGTGTCTGTGCAGCAAATCACGGACTTCCCGAGTGCCGACACGACGCGTCTTGTCGTGAAGGGCAGTGGCCGTTTTGACATCAAAGTGCGCGTGCCCGGATGGGCCACGCGTGGATTCTTCGTGACGATCAACGGACGCCAGGAAAACGTCACCGCCACACCGGGCAGCTACCTGACGCTGTCGCGCACCTGGCGCGACAACGACACCATCGAACTGCGCATGCCGTTCAAGTTCCACCTCGATCACGTGGCCGATCAGCCGAACGTCGCCAGCCTTCTGTGGGGACCGGTGCTGCTCGCCGCCGAGGAACCCGCGGCGCGCACCGACTGGCGTCAGGTGGTCTTCAACGTCAGCGACATCGGCCGCTCGGTCACGGGTGACCCCGCGACGCTGCGCTTCTCGGTGGACGGTGTACCGTTCAAGCCGTTCTACGAGACCTACGGACGTCACTCGGTGTATCTGCACGTGACGTTCAAGTAGTGCCCCGTGAGGTCCGTTGATGCCGAGTGAGTTCCTGATCGGAACCTACGATCCGCTGCTGGTCACCGTGTCGGTGGTCATCGCGATTGCGGCATCGTACGCTGCGCTCGATCTGGCGGGGCGTGTCACCGCGGCGAGCGGGCTGAGTCGGGGGGTGTGGCTCACCGGTGGCGCGGTGGCCATGGGGCTGGGCATCTGGTCGATGCATTACATCGGCATGCTGGCGTTCAGCCTGCCGATTCCCGTGCTCTACGACTGGCCGACGGTTGTCTGGTCCCTGCTCGCGGCCATCGGCGCATCAGTCGCCGCCCTGTTCGTCGTCAGCCGCCCCCGCATGGGCCCCGCAGCCATCGCCGGCGGCAGTGTGGCGATGGGGCTGGGGATCGCCGCGATGCACTACATCGGCATGGAGGCGATGCGCCTCGATGCCACGCATCACTACGACCTGCGGTTGGTGATCCTGTCGGTCGTGCTCGCGATCGTGATTTCGATGGTGGCGCTGTGGCTCGCCTTCAAGTTGCGTGGGGTGCAGAGCGGCCGCCTCCAACTGAAGCTCGGCAGCGCCGTTGTAATGGGCTCGGCCATTCCCGTCATGCACTACGTCGGCATGGCAGCCGCCACCTTCTCGCCGGGAGGGCATGCGATGGACACGTCGCGTGCGGTCAATATCACGGCGCTGGGAACGCTCGGCATTCTCCTGGTGACGTTGACCGTGCTGGGCCTGGCCGTCCTGACTGCGGTGGCCGACCGGCGGTTCTCGGCACAGGCCGCGGAACTCGCCGCGACGGAAGTGCGGTACCGCTCCCTGTTTGAGCGCAGCCAGGCCGGCGTGTATCGGACCACACTCGACGGCCGGTTCCTTGACTGCAACGAGGCGTGTGCGCGGCTGTTTGGATTTGAGTCGCGTGAGGCGCTGCTCGGCGAGTCGGCCTACGACCGGTTCCAGCATCGAGGCGATCGAGACGCCTTCGTCGCTCAGTTGCGCGAGCGGGGGAGCCTGACAAACTTCGAGGGCCGTCTGCGAAAGCAGGATGGCACCGAGGTGTGGATCCTTCTGAGCGCGACCCTGCACCGGGATCGTGATTACCCCGAAGGCATCATTGAAGGCACGCTGGTGGACATCACGGCCCACAAGGTGGCCGAGGCGGAGTTGCGGCGGGCCCGGGACGCCGCCGAGGCCGGCAGCCGCGCCAAGAGCGAGTTTCTGGCGAACATGAGCCACGAAATCCGGACGCCGATGAACGGCATCATCGGCATGACGGAACTGGTGCTCGACACCGAGCTGTTGCCCGACCAGCGCGAGTCGCTGCAGACCGTGCGCGCCTCAGCCGAATCACTGCTGGTCATTCTGAATGACATCCTGGATTTCTCGAAGGTGGAATCAGGAAAACTTGAGCTCGAAGCCGAGCCGTTTTCACTGCGCGACGCCGTCAGTGATGCCATCCGCCCGTTCGCGCTCGGCGCGGACAAGAAGGGGCTTGAGCTGATCGTGGATGTTGCCGGCGACGTGCCGGAGGGGATTCGTGGCGATGCCGGCCGGTTGCGGCAGGTGCTCGCCAATTTGAGCAACAACGCCATCAAGTTCACCGAACGTGGTCACGTGTTGATTGAAGTCCGGCAGCGCGGGCGAGTGGACGATCGTGTTGAATTGGAGTTCCGCGTGAGTGACACGGGTGTCGGTGTCCCCGTGGACAAGCGCGAAGCGATTTTTGAGGCCTTCAAACAAGCCGACGGGTCAACGACGAGGCGGTATGGCGGCACGGGACTCGGCCTGGCCATCTCCTCCACGCTGGTGCGATTGATGGGCGGCGACATTGGGGTGGACGACAACCCGGGAGGCGGCAGCGTCTTCACCTTCACCACGACATGCCCGGTCGCCGACGTGGCCGCATCCGAGACGCGCGTCCCCAACCTTGAGGGCCTCCACGCGCTCATCGTGGACGACAACGCCGTGAATCGCCGCATCCTCATGGAGCAACTGCGACGATGGCGCATGAAGCCGGAAGCCGTCGAAGGCGGCCGCGCCGCGCTCGCCGCGTTGACCACGGCCGCCACGGCGGGTGAGCCGTACTCATTGGTCTTGCTCGACGCGAACATGCCTGAAATCGACGGGTTTGATGTGGCCGCCGAAATCGCGTCCCGGAGCGAACTCGCCGGCGCCACGATCATGATGTTGACCTCGTCGGGCCACTATGGCGATGCGGCGCGGTGCCGGGAACTGTCGATCTCCGCGTACCTCACCAAGCCGGTCAAGCAGTCCGACCTGCTCAACTCGATCTGCGCCAGCCTCGCGGGGGGCGCCACCAAAGTCGCCACTCCTGCCGGGCCGACGGTGGTCGCGGCCGTGCGCAAGGTTCGAGTGCTTCTGGCGGAAGACAACATGGTCAACAGGGCCGTTGCCGTCGGGCTGTTGTCACGCCGCGGCCACGAGGTGGTGGTGGCGGCAAACGGTGTCGAGGCGTTGGCGGCTCTTGAGCGCGAGGCGTTTGATGTCGTGTTGATGGACGTCCAGATGCCGGTGATGGGTGGGCTCGAAGCCACCGAACGCATTCGGGAGCGGGAGCGCCACACCGGCCAACACGTCCGCATCGTCGCGCTGACGGCGCATGCCATGAGCGGTGATCGCGAACGGTGTCTCGCCGCCGGCATGGATGGGTATCTGATGAAACCGGTGGATCGCCTGGAACTGTTCGCTGCGGTTGAATCGCGGTCACTTGGCGCGTCCTCATCGGTTGCACCAGGGCGGCCCACCCAATTGGCCTTTGACCGCGCGGCGTTGCGCGACCGCGTTGGCGGCGACGATGTGCTGGTGGATGAGATCCTGGAGACATTTCTCGCGGAGTTGCCGAATGGACTCGCCGCCGTGGATGCCGCGCTGGCCGCTGGTCACGCCACCAGTCTTCGCGCGGCGGCCCACGCCCTGAAAGGAGCGGCGCTGAATCTCTCTGCGGCGGGGGTGTCGGAAACAGCGGCGGCCCTTGAAGACGCCGCAGCGCGCGCGGACATGAGCGCGGCCGGTACACTTGTTCGTGATCTGCATCGTGCCGCGGATGACCTCGTGACCGTGCTCCGTCGGGATCACGGGCGATGATGGTCGGCATGCGGGTGCTGGTCGCCGACGATGACAAGGTGTCGACGCTGATTCTGGCGGCGGCGCTCCGATCGTGGAATTTTGAAGTCTCTGTGGCCCACGATGGCGCGGAGGCGTGGTCCCGACTGGTGGAGGAGCGGCCGGCCATGGCCATCCTCGACTGGATGATGCCCGAGGTCGATGGGCCAACGTTGTGCCGCCGTCTGCGCGAGCGGCCGGAGTCGGCCGGCACGTATGTGATGCTGCTGACGTCGCGTGATGCGCGGGCCGATCTGGTCGCCGGTCTCGATGCCGGGGCCGATGACTACGTGACCAAGCCGGTCGATCGCGAGGAACTCCGGGCGCGCGTGTCGGTCGGCGCACGCGTGGCGGCCCTGCAGTCGCGGTTGTCGGAACGGGTCACGGAACTCCAACTGGCGCTCGCACAGGTGAAGCAGCTGGAAGGGTTGCTGCGCATCTGCAGCTACTGCAAGAGCATTCACTCGGACGGCGACTCCTGGCTGCAGTTGGAGCGGTACATCAGCCACTACTCCAACACCGAGTTCAGCCACGGCATCTGCCCGGAGTGCTTCGAGAAGGTCAAACAGGATTTTGAAGGGTAGTGACCGTGGTGCACCACATCCGCCGCACACAGGTCGTCGCGCGACCGATTGACGAGGTCTTTGCGTTCTTCGCGGACGCATCCAATCTGGAACGCATCACGCCGCCTGAGTTGCGGTTCCGAATCCTGACGCCGACGCCCATCGATGTGCAGCAGGGCACCCTGATCGACTACCGGCTGTCACTGTTTGGTGTGCCGTTTGGGTGGAAGACCCGCATCAGCGCGTGGCAGCCGCCGGTGATGTTTGTGGATGAACAGCTCCGCGGTCCGCATCGCGAGTGGATTCACACGCACACGTTCGAAACCGTCCCCGAGGGCACCCGGCTGTCGGATCACGTGCAGTTCCGGTTGCCCCTGCATCCGCTGAGTGTGATCGCGTTGCCGCTGGTGCGCCGGCAGGTGGAGCACATCTTCGACTACCGCACGCGAATCATCGCCGACATCTTTCGTTCAGTCTGAGTGCTTCACTGGGTTGTCGCCAGATCAGCATCCGGCACATGCCGTAGGAGCGACCGGTTGACCGTGATGCCGTGCTGGTCGTAGCTCACAATCCCTCGCGTGCGGAAGTCGTTCATGAACCGGTTGATCCGCCCGCGCGTGGTGCCGACCATGCGCGCCAGTTGTTCCTGCGAGAGTGAGGGCAGCACACACGTGTCCTCCATGGGATCCGCCTTGCCGGCCAGTTGCAGAAGCACGCGCGCGAGCCGCTTCTTGGCTGAGTTGAGGATCTGATCAACCAGGTCGTACTCCAGCCGCATGGTGCGCGTGAGCATCTCCGAGACGAAACGTTCGCGGAAGTCCTGGTCATGTTGCAGCAGGTGCCACATCTGATCGGCAGTGACTGCGCGCACCGTGCACGCCGTGGTGGCCGTCGCCGTCGCAACCCGCGTGCGTCGTCCTGCGAGTGCCTCGACGCCGAGGAACGCGCCTGCCGACAATGAACCGACGACCGCTTCTTTGCCGGTCAATGTCGTCATGGTCAACATGACGTCACCGGACATCAGCTGAAGGATGTGATCGTCACGGTCGCCCTGGAAGAACAGCACATCGCGCGGGCGAAACTCCTGCTGACAGACTTGCTCGGTAGGTAAAAATTTCATCCCGACCTCCTTGTCCAGTCACTACCATTCAACAATCGTGCCGGTTCGCCGATGTTAGAATGAGCGCCCTTGTTCGAACTCTCCACACTGCTGTTGCTTGCCTGGGGCGCCCTCGCGTTTGGCGCCGAATATACGTGGGCCTACACCCCGTTGCTGGTGTTCTCGCTGGTGCCCGCGACTCTCGGGTTGCGCGCCACGCGCGGGGCGCCGCCGTCGCGACTGCTGATGCTCGCCTTTGGCCTGGTCTTCGTGGCCGGCGTCGTACAGATGGTGGGGCCCGCGCGATTTGTGCCCGCCGCGTGGCAAGCCCCGCCGACGGTTGAGTTCGGCAAGCTCTACGCGCTCGTGACGATGCAGCCGCAGCCGCAGGAGCCGAATACCGCGATCTCCATCGCGCCGTCCAGAACATTACTTGGCCTGACGTTCCTTGCCGCGTTCACGCTGTTGCTCGCGGGGTGCACGCGGGCCGTCAGTGCGTTCGGACCGAAGCGGCTCATTCGCGGGATCATTGTGCTCGGCGCGGTCGTCGCTTTTGTCGGGTTGATCCAGCGTGCGGTGCAAGCCGAAGCGATCTACGGCTTCTGGCGACAGCCGAGGGCGGGCGTGCCATTTGCGCCGTTCATGAACGAAAACCACTTCACAGGATGGATGGCGATGGTCGTGTCGCTGGCGATCGGATCCTTCGCGGGCGATGTGGCCGTAGCCCTGAAGAATGTGGTCGGGTGGCGCAATCGTGTGCTCTGGTTCTCATCCCCGCGCGCGAGCGGCATGATCCTGACGGCCTTCGCGGTGGCCGTGATGGCGCTGTCGATGGTGGTGGCCACGTCGCGCGGTGGTCTCGTCGGCCTGTTGCTGATCTTCCTGATTGGCTTGTGGTGGATGTTGCGTCGGCAGGCGGGACTCCGTCGCGTCATCGGCGGCGTGTCGCTGCTCGCCATCATCATGCTCGCGACATCCTGGGGTGGCGCCGGCAAGACCATCGACCAGTTCATCGGCGCGACTGAGAACCTCGGTGGCCGCAAGGAAATCTGGAACGACACCTGGCGGATCATCAAGGACTATCCGGTGACAGGTACAGGCCTCAACACCTACGGCATCGCGATGCTGCATTACCAGACGGACTCCATCGCGCGCGGGGCGGTGACCGAGGCGCACAACGATTACCTGCACCTCGCCGCGGAAGGCGGGCTGCTGCTCGGTGTCCCTATCCTGCTGGCTCTTGGTGTGTTCGTGCGACAGATCTGGAGACGCTTCCGGGATGGCAGCGACGATGCCGAAACGTACTGGCTGCGGGCCGGCGCGGTGACGGGGTTGTGTGCCATCGCCGTGATGGAGATGTTCGACTTCACGCTGCAGATGTCAGGAGCGGCGGCGATGTTTGTTGTGCTGGCTGCGATCGCGATCCATCAACCGAATTACCTGGGACGCCGCGTGTGATGTCTCGTCTGTGGGTCGTGGGCCTGCTCGCCGTCGTCGGAGCGGCGGGAATGTCCGTGCCACTCGGCGCGCAGTTGCCGTGGATGGAACTGCGTGACGAGCGCTTCGTGCTGCGCGGGGCGATCGCGACCGACACGCTGGCCACCGTCGCGTGTGATGTTGACCGTGCCGCGCGCGTGGTGCGCATCGCACAACGCGGTGCTGAACCACCCGTCGTGGTGGCTGTGCACGGTGCGCGCGCGATCCGTGAGTGGTTGCCGCAGTTCCAGGAAGGCAAGAAGGCCAATCCCCTCGGCGCGTATTGGTCGGGTCTGTTCGGCCATCACATCGTCGTGCGTGTCGACACGCGCCCGGCCGAACGATTTCGCCGCATCCTCCACGAGTACGCGCATTACACGACGCACCTGCTGCATCGGGACCCGCCGCGATGGCTCGACGAAGGGCTCTCGGAGTTGTGGGAGCACGCGGCCGTCACGCCACATGCTGTCGAGGTCGGCCGGCCGGTGGCGGACCATGTGAAGCGATTGCGAGCGGGGAAGGGCTGGATTCCACTGCGCGAACTGGTCGCGGCGAACGCCGTACCCGGCAGCACGGCTACGGCGACGGCGATGTTCTACGCGCAGTCGTGGGCACTCGTGCATTACCTGATGGGTGACGGGACGTCCGGGCATGTCGGGCCCGACCGGATTCCGGCGCCCGGTGACCTGCCGACCGACGACGAGCTTCGCCGGTATTTCGCGGGGCCGATGTCCAAACGGGTGACGCTGGCCGCGGCTGGTGACGCCGGGGCTGACTGTCGCCGCCCAAGGCCGGGACGCACCATGGCCCAGACGGAGTCCGAGCTCCGGCGAGCTCAGGCCATCTCTGACGGCGACCGCTCTGAGGCCGCCCGGCCCGTGGTGCAGGGCATTCTCGAGGCGGACCCTGAGAACGTTGACGCGCTGGAAGTGCTTGGTTTTGTGCACTTTACGGGTAACCGGCCCGCGGAATCTGCGGCGATATTCGACCGGGTGATTGCCGGCGGGAAGGCGTCCTACATCTCCTTCTATTACCGGGCCGTGCTGGCCGGGCCGGTTCCTGACCGGGCTGGCGGGGCAGGGCCGGTGCCCCAGGTGGAGTATCTGCAAAAGGCCGTCGGCCTGAATCCCGGATTTGCCCCGGCCGCCGAGCGGCTTAAGCAACTCTCTGGAAAGGGATTAGCCCTTGCCCTTCCACCTGGACTTGTGAGAGAGTAACGGCGGGACGCTTACGGATTTCGTCGTGGTCTGCGTCCGGGAGAATAAGTTTATGCGCAAGGTTCTGACTGTCGCTCTGACTGTGGCTTTGGCAACGTCCCTCGCGACTCCGCTCACGCTGCTGGCGCAA
The DNA here is from genome assembly GCA_964559545.1 of uncultured Solibacteraceae bacterium. Classification (GTDB taxonomy): domain Bacteria; phylum Acidobacteriota; class Vicinamibacteria; order Vicinamibacterales; family SCN-69-37; genus SYFT01. Next base: position 8,537 of record CAZLJG010000023.1, read on the forward strand.
AGCGCCTTCGGCATGGCGACGTCCGTTGGCACAGTCGCCGGCCGCTCCGTTGACCCCATGGGCCGCGGCGTCTTTGGTGAGCGCGTTGAGCTCGTGCGCGGCACGCAGGTCGTCAGCACCACCACGACGAACGGTCTCGGTGAATGGTCCTTCCGCAGCGTGGAGCCGGGCGAATACATTCTTCGGATGAACGTGCGCGGCCGCATCGCCGGCCTGCGCGTGACAGTGGCCGCGGGTCAGGCCATCAACGGCACGATGATCGTTGTGCCGGCCGCCACCGCGTCACTGCAGCTTGGCCTCGTGGCCAACCTCGCGTCTCTGGTTCCGGCAATGTCAGCCACAGTCGCTGCGGCTGCGGCGTCGGTTGTGCAGGACGTCGAGACCACGGAACTTGACGACGAGATTCTCGAGGCCATTCTCGAGGCGCTGCCGGTGGCCGAACGCCAGGCGTTTGCGGCGTCGGTAGTCGCGGCCATTAATGCGCAGCCCAATGGTTCGGCGGCGCCGTTCCAGCAGTATGAGACGCTGCTGCTTCAGATTGTCGTCAATCCGTCGGTCGTTCCGAACTTCCCGCCGCCCCAGCCGGTGAGCTAATCGGCCGTCGGTCGAGTGAACTTCAGACGGGCGGCTCCCATGAGCCGCCCGTTTTCTTTTTATGCCTGACCCCACACGACATCGCCCATCCCGCCGAGCGACGACTACGTCCAAGAGTGACGTGATCATCGTCGTCATGGGACTTGTGCTGGCAGCTGCCGCAAGTGTGGCGGCCTACCGTGTCGTTGGCCCCTACGGTGACGGCCCGATTAATGTGGGGTTGTGGCGCACGCAGGACCCAGAGACCGGCGTCCAACTCGTTTATCGAGACGTCACCAGGGCCGATGGGACGGTCTTGCGGTACCTCTACAACGACAGCAACCGCGTCCTGAAGCAAATCCAAGTGCGGCGGGTCGTCGACGGCGAGGTCAAGACCGTTGGCCTGCACTTGGACTCCACGGGCGTGGCGCGCCTCGATGCCCCTGGGCGCTCGGTGGCACGTGATGGCTCGAGTGGCGGCGTCAAGGTGGGATTCTCGCTGCGGGGCAACGGGGTCATTGACGCCTGGGAGTACCGCGACGCCAAGGGGCAACTCACGAAGATCGAGGTGTCCCGGCGGCAGGATGGGAACGTTGACCGTTGGGAATATTACGAGAACGACCAACTGGCCCGGGTGGAAGAGGACGAGAATCGCGATGGCAAGCCGGACCGCTGGCTGACCTACGAGGCCGGCATTCTGGTGGGGGAGAGCCGGAACAAGGGCGGCGGCGACCGACCCTAGTTTTTGGCCCCTCAATAGGCTATATTACGGCTCGGTTTTCCTTGAAAGGACTGATAGATGCGTAGACTCCCCGTACTGTTGCTCGCGGTCATGACCGTTTGCATGGCCTCACCGGCCTTCGCCCAGACTGCTGACAAGAACATCGGAGTCACCGCGGGCTTCGGCCTTGGGTATGGCACCGTCCCTGAGGGTGGTACTCGCGAGATGGAGAACACCTTCAACATCGGCGCCGTGGCCGTGTTGCCCTTCAGCACCAATTGGGCGTTTCAGCCCGAGCTGAAGTACGACAAGCGCAAGATCACGATTGGTGGCGTCACCACCGACGTGACCTACGTGAGCCTGCCTATTCTGGTGCGCAACAAGTTCCTCGGCATTTACATGGTGCAGGGCCTGTCGATCAACACCGTGGCCAGCGCCAGCATCTTTGATGTCGACTTCAAGGACGCGATCACCACTCCGGATGTGGCGATTATCGTGGGCGTCGGCAAGCGCTTCGCGCGTTGGAGCTTGGAAGGGCGCTGGGAAACCGGTATGCGCACGTTCCAGAAGGACCTCGACCTCGGCGGTGTGCGCATGCGCTCGCTGACCGCCGTCGCGACCGTCTACCTGAAGTAACCCGCCTCTCTGACTGACCTGAGGCCCCGTTCCGGGTGCCTCAGGTCAGCAATCTCCCCCTCTCAACAATCAGTCGTCGCAAGTCCGCGCCAGCCGCAGGTGCGTCCAAACGGCTGTATGGCTGGCACCCGCAGAAACCCCCGAACACCGCGCGCGATGGCCGTCTCGATCGTGGCTCACGCCGCTCTTGTCGTGTTGGCCGTCATGATCGCCAACCGGCAACCACCGCCCGCCAACTCTCCGGTGCCGTCAACCGACTTCGACCGACTGGTCTTTCTTGAGATCGCCGGCCCGGCCGGAGGTGGTGGTGGAGGCGGAGACGTCACCATCGTGCCCGCGTCTGTCGTTCGGGCTGAAGGTGAGGCGGCGGTGAGCACGCCGGCACCAGCCCCGTCTCTCCAACCGGATCCCGTCGCGCCACCGCCAGTCACTCCGCCTCCCGTCGCCAGCTTGCCGATCGCATCGTCGGCTGCGGATGTGTTGTCGGCGGTCGGTGCGATGAACCCGCTGACGGGCCCGCCTTCGCGCGGCCCTGGTGTCGGGCCAGGCGCGGACGGTGGGAAAGGCCCAGGCACGGGGGGAGGCGCCGGGCGAGGCGTCGGTGAGGGCCTGCAGGACGGCATGGGCGGCGGCGTGTATCAGATGGGCGCCGGGATCGAATCACCGGTTCGACTGCGCGAGGTGCAGCCGACCTACACGGCCGGCGCGATGCGAGCCAGGATCCAGGGCACGGTCTGGGTGGAAGCCACGGTCCTCGCCTCCGGCCGCGTGGTGGATCCTGTCGTGGTGCGATCACTCGACCGCGTATATGGCCTCGACGGGCAAGCCGTGCAGGCCGCGCTTGCGACGCCCTTCAGACCAGGGAAGAAGGACGGAAAACCCGTGGCCGTGCGCGTCGTGTTTGAACTGACGTTTGCGCTGCGCTGACTGACACGCGCATCAACGGGAGACCACCGCAAGAATCTCCTGACCATACATCTCGCGCCGCGTTGGCCCGAAGTCCGCGATGTCGGCCAGGTCCGCCACCGTGCGAGGCGGACGTCTCGCAAGATCCCACAAGGTGGTGCGTGGCAGGATCACGTCCGATTCCACGCCACGTGCCTGCGCCCGCGTCTTGCGCCAGTGATGCAGGCGGTCGTAGCGGTCCCGCACATCGTCGGGCTCGCGCTCGAGCACGGGAGGTGAGGGGGGCGGCGCGACGAGCCCCTCGTGGACGGCGTTGATCAGTGCGCGACCATGCCGGTGAATCTGGCCGGGCGTCATGCCGGCGATGCCCTTCAACTCATCGGTGGTGCGCGGCGTCCGCTTGGCGATGTCGAGCAGCGTCGGCTCTCCGATGATCTTGAAGGGCGGCTGATTGGCGCGCGCCGACTCGGTATCGCGATACATGAACACCGCGCGGAGGACCGCCGCCTGTTGAGGCGTCAGTTCGCGGGCGCCTTTCACCCGCCAGAAGGCCTGCGGGTCTGCCATCTGGTTCGCGGCGGCCGGGGCCGTCCTCGCGAGGCGCTCGAAGTCTTCTTGCGCCTCGGGCCATCGGCCACTCTCGGTGAGCGCGGTGAACAGGCGATCGCGCAGCGCCGGCAGGTAGTGCGTGTCCAGGCGCGCGTAGTCGAGCATGTCGGACCTCAACGGCCGGCGTCCCCAGTCGGCGCGCTGGTGGGTCTTGCTCAGTGTCACGTCGAACTCGGCTTTGAGCACCGCCGCCAGGCCCACACTCGGCCACCCAAGTGTGCGCGCGGCCGACATCGTGTCGAAGATGTTGGCGAACGTGAACTGGAAGTCACGCCCCAGCCCCAGCAGGTCCCCTTCGGCCGCGTGGAAGATCTTCTCGTGTGCCGGGCTCGCGAAAAACGGCGCGAGCGCGGTCAGGTCTCGAAGGGCGAGTGGATCGACGATGTAGTCGGCCGCGGCTGTGGAGAACTGGATCAGGCACACCCGCTCGCGATACGCGTGCAGGCTGTTGGATTCCGTGTCCACGGCCACGGTCGTGCAGGCCGCGAGATCGCTGACCAGCCCGGAAAGGGCCGCAGCATCAGCAACAAGAACAGGCGGGGGGAGCAATGACATTCATCACTAGTATGCCCCCTCGCACAGCACTGCAGATTCGTCATAGACTCCGGCGTCATGCGTCTTTCACGCTTCCTGCTTGTCTTCCTGTCAGTTATCGGCTCACTGCCGTTGACGTCGTCGCCGGCGTTTGCGCAGGCACCACCGACCGGACCGCTTGTCTTGCACATTCCAACCAGTGCCCGCACAGCGGCGTTGGGCAATGCCTGGGTCGCCGGTCGGGACCTCGACGTCATCTTCCACAATCCTGCGCAGATCATCGGCACGCGCTCGACGATTGACCTGTCGGTGGCGCGGCTCGGCCCCGCGTCCACGATGTTGTCGGCAGGGTCGATCTACGCGGCCGGCAAGTGGTCGCTGACGTTTGGGTGGGGGGCGCAGATCGTCGGCTTCAACGCCGACGGCGCTCCGTATCCCTACAGCCCGGACGTGACTCTGGCATCCGGATCGCGCACCGGCACCAGCACGTTGCTGACGGCGGGTGCTGCCATCGTGGTGAAACGGTTCCGTGTGGGAGCCGCGGTGAAATACGTGTCTGACACCGCGTTGCCCATGTCGGCGGCGTTTTACCCGGTCCGCATCAACCAGCACCTCGTGCTCGCCGATGTCGGCATCGCGCGAAATCTGTTTGGCGGGGCGGCGGCGATTGCCTTTCAGAACATCGGGCGGAACTCACGCGATGAAGGAGTGGCCTTGCGCATCCCACGGCAGGTCGCGATCGGGTGGTCCACCACGAAGGTGGCCGGGCCGCTGGACCTGGCGCTGTTCACACAGGTTACGGCGCGCCGGGACTGGACGACGGCTGCGGCCGGCATCGAAGCGGGCTACAGCTGGATTGAAGGCTACGCGGTCACGTTTCGCGCGGGTGTGAGACGCCCCGAGACGCTGGCCGAGAAGCCGGTCTCGCTCGGCGTTGCGCTGACCGCGGATCGGTTGACCGTGGAATATGCAGCGCGGCTGTTTGACAACGGCCGCGTGGCCAATGGAGTGACGCTGCGATGGCGATAAGACTTCGAACGACCGTGGTGGCCGGAGCGTGCGTGCTGGCCGCCGGATGTTCCCAGGCGCTCAAGTTCATGAAGGATGACTCGGCGCAGATCCTGTCGAGGCAGACGATCACCGCACCGAACCCAGCCGACCGGGGACCGCATACCGTGAAAACGCTGTTCTACGGTTCCGGCACCGACAAACAGCGCGTCGAATTTCGCACCGGCGTGACGATCACCACGAAGACGGTGGACGTCTCGCCGTATGTCAGCATCACCGGCGACGCAGTCAAGACACGCAAGGAGTTCTGGGGCTTCGATCTCAAGAAGGCGCCGCTAAACGGGCGCGTCTGGTATCCCGATGGACCCGGCCCCTTCGCTCTCGCGCTCATTGTGCACGGGAATCACAACTATCGGGAGTTTTCGGATCCCGGGTATGCCTACCTTGGGGAACTGCTGGCATCACGGGGCATCATCACCGTGTCGGTCGACGAGAACTTCATCAACGGGCTGAGCGCCGAGAACGATGGACGCGCGTGGTTGTTGCTGAAACACCTGGAAGCGTGGAAGACGTTCAACGAGACCTCCGGCGGTCCTTTCTTCGGCCGTGTGGACATGGCCAACATCGCGGTCATGGGGCACTCCCGCGGCGGGGAAGCCGCCGCCACGGCCGCCACGTTTAATCGTCTCAAGTACTACCCCGACGATTTCACCCAGAAGTTCGCATTCAACTTCGCCATCAAGTCTGTTGTCGCCATCGCGCCGGTCGACGGGCAGTACAAGCCGGCGAGTGTGTTCACGCCGCTCGAGAACGTGAACTACCTGATCATTCACGGCTCCCACGACGGCGACGTGTCCACGGCCGTCGGGGCGCGGCAATACGAACGTCTGCAGTTCACGGACGGTCAGCCATGGTTCAAGTCGATGATCTTCATGTATCGCGCGAACCACGGGCAGTGGAACACGGTGTGGCGGAACAAGGACACGGGGCCGCGCAGCGGTCGCACGCTGGACTTGCGCACGTTGATCGACGGCGAGGCGCAACGCCAGATGGGGAAGCTGTTCATCTCGGGTTTCCTGGAGGCGACGCTCCACAACAAGCGCGACTACCTGCCGATGTTCCGCGACCATCGCACCGTTGGTGGATGGCTGCCGAAAACCCTGTACACGACGAAGTTCCAGGAGAACGGCTTCAAGTCACTGGCGTCGTTTGATCGCGATGTGGACTTGACCACCGGGTCGGCGCCCGGCGTGGTCCTTGCGGGCGAGCATCTGTCCGCGTGGAAGGAGGAGGCCGTGCCGTTCCGGGGACGAGGTGGTGACCATCAGAACCACAATGCCGTCACGCTGGGGTGGCACAACCGGTTTCCCGCCGACGAGAAGACCAGGGACGCTGCCGTCCTGGCCAACATCCGCGCGGTGGCCGAGGCGCGGAAGACCAGGAAGCCCGTGGTGTGGACTGACGCCAAGGGGGAGCCCGCGCCGCCTGCATCGTTCACAGTCTCGGTGCCGGATACCGTGCGAAGCACCTGGGCTGTCAGCGATCGCAGCGCCGTGTATCTCTCCCTGGCCGCCACCAACGCCAAGCCCGGTCCGAGAGCGCGACCGAAGGATCCCAACGCGGTGGTCGAGGACGAGACCAAGAAGCCGGAGGCCAAAAAGCCCGCAGTGAAGGCGCCGCCCAAACCCAAGGAACCCAAGCGACCGAAGGAAGAGCCGGATCAAACGCCAATCGACCTGACCGTTGAGCTGGTGGACACCGCCGGGCACATTGTTCGTCTGCCGCTGAGCCGCTTCGGTGTCGCGCGCCGGCCGCTCGATTCGAAGATCTATCGTCGCGCCGGTCGCGACGCGCAGCGCTTCAGCACGACCTTCGAGCTGATTCCGCAAACGTTTGTGTTGCCGCTCGCGGATTTTGTCGTGGGGAATTCCGATTTCGATCCGCACCAGCTCGCGTCGATTCGGCTGGTGTTCGACCTGACCGAGGCCGGCACGATCGTGCTGGAGCACGTTGGGCTGTCAACGCCGACCGATCCGGCGTTTCTGGCGGCGCCGGTGCGGTAACTACCGGCGCGCCTTGAGAATGGCCGCGCGATGTTCGCCGATCCACTTCTCGGCCTGTTTCGCGATGTCCTCTGCGGCTGACTTCCATCCACGCTCGGAGTCAGCCGCACGGTTCTTGTTCGTGACTTCAACCGGATCCGCGGCTCGAGGCGCCGCCATCGTCACAAACAACTCCGCCTGGCGAGTGGCCATCGCCGGTGCGCGGACGCCCGGTCGCGTACTCATCGTGCCCAGGCCGATGGACACCGTCGGAACCGTCAGCCCACGGTGCATCACGGAGATGACAACATCGGCGGCCTCCTCGGTATCCACGATGACAAAGGCTTTGCCCTTCTTCTGACCAGCGACGGCCGCCGACAGGTGGCTCACGGACTCCCGGCGTGCCGCGAGTTCCTCCGCGATCCCGCCATCGTCGGTTCGCACGTGTACACGAATCAACTGTGGATCGGGCGTCTGTGGAACGACCGGAGCCAGCGGCGAGCCGAGGGCGCACAGGGAGAGGACCAGGCTGGCGAACATAGGGCCAGCGTACACCGTGACCCGGCGGATTGGCACCGCGGGTCAAGGCGCTGTCGCCTTAGGACAAGTAGGTTCCCCCAGACGCTTCGTCATTGCCTCCAACACTGCATTCAGTGGCCGTTTCATTCATTTGGAGGAGTTATGAAGCCGTTTTTGACCGTTATCAGTACAGTTGGATTGCTTGCGACTCTGGTAGCCGCCCCGGCCGGCGCCCAGACCACGACAACAAGCCGTCCCGCCCCGATCCTGCACGTGCACGACGACTACAGCAGCTGCTACTTCGACCTGCATCCTGAGCTCACGAAGGCCGAGTTCAAGGAGTTCGCGGGCGAACTGGGATCGGTGCTCCGGTTCCGCCAACTCGGCGACACGTCGACACTTGGCAAGGGCCGGTTCGACATCAGCCTGCAGTACACGCGATCGCCGATCGACGATTCGAAGGGCGCGTGGAACAACACGATGTCGCACCCGACGGCGGATCACTACCTGGGAAGTGCCCTCGAGTTTCCGCGGCTTGTCGCCCGCGTGGGCGTGAGTGATTCGGTCGATCTCGGTGCCTGGGGCGGATTCGATCCCCATGCGAACTACGGGTTGGCCGGCATCGATTCCAAGATCGTGCTCATGAGGCAGGGCACTGGTCGGCCGGTGTCGCTCTCGATCAGGCCGAGCGTGACGTCACTGTTCGGACCTGCAGAGGTGTGGGCTGCCAACGCGAGCATCGACGTATCGGTGGGGCGGACATTCGGTGCCTTCTCGCCGTACGTCGGTGTGGCGACGAGTGCGTCGCTGGCGGTCGAACGTTCGAATGACGTGGACCAGGACCCGGCGTGGGCCGAAGGCTCAGTGGCCTACGCGGGGATTTCGTACGGCTGGCGCGGGCTGCAGGTGACGGCGGAAGTCGAGAAAGGCGCGTTGACGAGCTACGGGTTCCGCATCGGCAAGCGATTCTGATTCGCTATCGCCGCGTGTCAGTCGATGGCACGCGGCGATAAATCGTCAGGTGCGACAGCGGCCCCCACACGTCTGGCCGCGGTGCTGAGAACCGGGTCTGCTCAACGTAGTGCCGTTCAAAGACCTGCCGTTGTGCCGGTGATTCAAACAGCGGACCTCCATGGAAGGCCCGGTTCTCATCCACCTCGAACGAACGAAGCACAAGCCAGTCCGGTCGCACCGTTTCAAGGACCCAGTGGAATGACGACGCGCTTGTTGTGTGCAGACGTGTGGCTTCCACCATCGTCGGGCTCACGAGTCCGGCCAGGTCAAACACGCGACGCCTCGAGTAGAAGCCCTGATACCCGATTGCTTCCATCGCCACGGTTTCATGCGGGGCGACGTTGTCGTTCAGCCAGAGTCCGACCTGTTTGCGCAAACCGTTTTCGTTGTCCTGGTGTGCGCGAGTCCCTCGCGCGCTGCGAACGTCCTGGACAGCGAGTCCCAGAATCAAGGCACCCACCATCACCGGCCAGGCCAGTCGCGCGTGGCGCCATCCTGCGACCAGTTCCCAGATGGCCACCGCCGTCGTCAGCACGACGCACCACACGGCCGGTATGAGGTACCACGGAAACCTGGGCGCGCCGCTCGCCACCATCGCCAGACCAAATACCAGCGGGAAGAGCGCCGGAAGCAGAAGATGCCGACGGCGACGCACGATGAACACCACGCCGATCAGATACAGACCCGCACCCACCTGCCAGAACGGCCACGCACCGAACAGTCCGTCGACCACCCACCGACCCCGTTCAAGCGCTGATGTCGCTTCGAACGTGATCGCGCGTTTTGCGGCGACCGTGTGTGGGATGGGGCTGCCGAAATACACGACCGCAAAAACCACCCAGGTTGTCAGGAGCGTTGCGGCGGCGCCGATCGCTCGACTGGCCGCGCGCCGGCTCTGGAGACCCATCGTGATCACGATCAGGGCGCACCACACGAGGCCGTCGATCCGCGTCAGGGCCAGCAGTGCCAGAAGGACTCCACAGCGAATCCATGCGCTCGTGACGACGGCGTGCCAACTCGCGACCATCAGCAGCACGACGCACATGGTTTCCATCCCGCCGGACGTGGCCCACAACGTGGTGGGATGGACCAGGAAGAGGCCAGTGATCGTGAGTCCCAGTGCTTCCGGGATGTCGAGCAGATGCAGGGTGCGGAAGAGCAGCCACGCGGCGACGAGGGTAGCCGAGACAAGCGCGGCCACGGCCAGGGCAGGAATGAGTGAAGGTGACGTCAGCGCCGCGCCTGCGGCCAACAGGAGTGCGAACGCCGGCGTGGTCGTGCCGAGCACACGCTCGCCGGCATTAAACACAAAGCCCTGTCCCGTGGCGAGGTTCTCGGCGTAGCGAAACGTGATCAGCGCGTCTTCAAGGGTTGAGCCGGTGTAATGCCGAAACGCCAACAGGGCGCCAAGTCCCGCGAGGAAGACGGCGGCGAGTGGTGCGTGAGAAATTCCAGCGCGGCGATGACGCATCAGCGTTGAGGCCCTCTGTGGGCCAGGCGCCACTTCAGTCGCGTGTACGCGATACGGAACCCCTGCCGCTCAGCATTGGTCTGAGACGTGCTGCCGGGAGCGGCGCCCATCATGGCAAGGTCGCAGCCGTGCTCGGCTGCGAACGAAAGGCGCGCCTGAAGCAGGGCCGTCTGAGCCCCGCGTCGCCGGAAGGTGGGATTGGTGCTTGCGCCGGCGAGCAGGGCCACTCCGTCGTGCATTGCGAGCGCACCGGTGGCAATCATCCGGCCGTCGAGCTCGGCCACAAAGCAGCTGACCCCTCGGCTGCGTCCGATAATCGTGCCGAACTCATGCATGAAGGCCGGGAGCTCCGGGGATTCGCCCCACCCCTCGGCCGATGTCTTGGCCCAGGCGTCGAGCGTGTCAACGCCCATGCATCGCATTGTCAACGCCGACGGCGTGGACAATTCGGCCACCGGCTCGTGCGCGAGCGGACGATACAGCACAGTGGTGTGTTCGATCGGCACGTAGCCCCGAGACGAGAGTTGCGCAAGAATCGCCGGGTCGGCGAGCGGCGCGACCTCATGGCACACATCGGCGCCCCGTTTTGTGAAGAACGTCTCAAGCGCTTCAAAGTCGTCGTCAGACGGTGCGGCGAACATGCCGAGGCCGAACGTCTGGGTGAGTGGCGACGCGACCCCATCAAACATCGCGTACGTGCCGCTGACGTCGCGCCACACTGCTCCAGACGACGGCTGGAGGGTGCTCCGTGCTTCAACAAACGCCGCGTTGGTGCTCGCTTCAGCACGCTCCAGGCGTCTGGCGAGCGATAGGTCGGCGACAGGGGTCGGAGGCATCGTGCCCAGAGTTTATCCCGGCATGATGAGGCGGCGCCCAGACGCTGATCATGTCCCGTATGATTGGGCGCACCAGAAAGAGGGGCTCATCCATGACTCGATCCGACATTGACCAGATGCTGGCCCGTCACCACGCGGCGTTTGCCAGCCGATCGGCGGCCGACCTCACAGCCGGGCACGTCGAGTTCGGGACGTTCTTCAGCCCGGCGGTGGGGACCGTCGTTGGCCGCGCAGAGATTCGCAAGGTCTACGACTACTGGTTTGCCGCGTTCCCGGATATGGAGTTCACATGGAGCGCACCGATTGTCGAAGGACAACGCGTCGCGTTGTTCTGGCAGTTCGGGGGCACGATCGCGGGTCAGTTCTTTGGTGACGTGCGGCCGGGCACACGCGTGCAGTTCGACGGCGCAGCCGACTATGTCCTGTCGCCGGACGGCATCGTCAGCGCGCGACACGTGTTCGACTTCACCGGAGCCCTGGTCGCCGCCGGTGTGCTCAAGGTCAAGCCGGCATGATCCTTCGAAACACCCTGGCATTTCTGGGAGGCGTCGTGGCTCTCGGGGCGGCGAAGTACGGGGCCACTCTGCTCGGCGGCGCGATCATCCCACCACCCGCCGGTGTGGACCTCACCACCATTGAAGGGTTCCAGGCGGCCATCCCGCTGTTTGAAGCCAGGCACTGGTTGCCTGCCTTCTTTGAACACGCGGTGGGCTCAC
>CAZLJG010000024.1:0-19949 GCA_964559545.1 uncultured Solibacteraceae bacterium
CAAAGCCACCAGGCCGTCAGTAATCTCCGAACTCTGGACCGTGGACCCGCCTTCGCCAAGGCTTCGGCGGGCAGGTCCTGTCGGCTACGAGCCCCCGGCCTTTCGGGGTGTCGTGACGCGCTTGCCGCCCTTGGCCGACTTGTCGACCTTGGCCTTCGTGGTGGTCTCGGCCTTGCGGCCACCACCACCGAGGGCCTGGCGGATGCGACCGCCCACGGTCTTCTTCGCCTTCGGCTCCGCGGCTTCGCCTTCTGCAGCGTCCTTGGCCTTGGCGTTCGGGTCGAACTCACTGCCGAGCAGTTCGATTTCGGCCTTCTCTGCGCTGTCGCCACGACGGAAGCCCGTGCGCAGCAGGCGCGTGTAGCCGCCCTTGCGATCGGCATACCGCGGCGCGATGTCCGTGAACAGGGTCTTGACGACGGCCTTGTCCACGATGTCCACGGCCACCATGCGGCGCGCGTTGACGTGCTTGATCGACCCTTCTTCGGCCGTCAGGCTGCGCTTGGCGATGGTGATCAGCCGCTCGACGAACGGGCGCAGTTCCTTGCCCCGCGCCACCGTCGTCTTGATGCGGCCGTACTTGATGAGGTCGGAGGCCTGATTCCGGAGCATGGCGATCCGGTGTTCAGTGATTCGACCGAGTTTTCGGTGTGCTACTCGATGACGCATAACGTTCCCGTTCCTTGACTACTCGCCCGCCGACTCGAGCCGCATGCCGAGGCTGAGGCCCATCGTGGTGAGGATTTCCTTGATCTCATTGAGCGACTTGCGGCCGAAGTTCTTCGTCTTCAGCATTTCGCCCTCGCTCTTCTGCACGAGCTCGCGAATCGTCCGGATGTTCGCGTTCTTCAGGCAGTTGTAGGACCGCACCGACAGCTCCAGCTCTTCCACGCTCTTGTCGAGGTGTTCGTTGCCCGAGGTGCCAGGCGCGTCACCCGACGCGTCAAACGCGGACTCGCCGGCCTCTTCGAGGCTGACGAAGATGGTGAAGTGGTCGCGAATCAGCTTCGCGGCCAGCGACACGGCATCACGCGGCGTGACGGCGCCGTTTGACCACACTTCAAGCGTCAGCTTGTCGTAGTCGGTCGTCTGGCCGACACGCGCGGCTTCAACGATGTAGTTGACCTTCTTGACGGGCGAATGCACCGAGTCGATCGGGATCCAGCCGATGCCGAGGTCCTCGTCGAAGTTCTTGTCCGCCGAGACGTAGCCGCGCCCACGCTTGATGCGCAGTTCCATCTCGAGCTTGCCGCCTTCGCTGACCGTCGCGATGTGGGCTTCCGGCTCCAGGATTTCGACATCGCTGTCGGCCTGAATGTCCTTCGCGCGCACTTCGCCGGCCTTGGTGACCCGCAGCGTCAGCGTCTTCGGCTGGTCGGTGTGCACCTTGAGCGGAATCTGCTTCAGATTGAGGATCAGGTCGGTCGCGTCCTCGACCACGCCCTGGATCGGGGAGAACTCGTGGAGCACGCCCTCGATCTTGACGGCCGTGACGGCCGCGCCTTCAATCGACGACAGCAGCACGCGACGCATCGCGTTGCCGACCGTCGTGCCGAATCCCCGTTCAAACGGCTGCGCCGTGAACCGGCCAAACCGGTCCGTCAGTGTTTCGCGTTCGAACTCCAGCCGCTTGGGCCGCTGAAAACCTTTCCACAACATGTTCAGTTCCTTTCGCCAACGGGGCCGACCGTGTCGGCGCCCCAGACCTGCGGGTTACGGTCACCGGCCTCCCGCTGCAGGTCTGAAGAGCTGCGGGCCGGCGACTGGCGCACTGTGCGCGCGTGAAGCCGGACCTGAAGGTCCGGCCTCCATTATTTCGAATACAACTCGACGATGAGCTGTTCCTGCACGGGCAGGTTGATCTGCTCGCGCGTCGGCAGCGATGAAATCCGGGCGGACGTGCCCGCGGCATCCAGCGTCAGCCATTCGGGAATCCCGCGGCCCTTGACCTCTTCACGCGCGTGCGTGATGGAGGCGTTTTCGATGCTGCCCGCCTTGATGGCGATGACGTCACCCTGGCGCACGGCGTAGGACGGGATGTCCACCTTTTTGCCGTTCACGAGGAAGTGGCCGTGCCGCACCAGCTGACGCGCCTGCGCGCGCGAGGTGGCGTAGCCGACGCGGTAGATGACGTTGTCGAGCCGGCGCTCGAGCGACTGCAGCAGCAGTTCGCCGGTGATGCCCTTGGTGCGATCCGCGGCTTCGAAGTAGCGGCGGAACTGGTTTTCCAGCACGCCGTACGTGCGCTTGACCTTCTGCTTCTCACGCAGCTGGATGCCGTAGCCGGCCACCTTCGCGCGACGTGACCGCCCGTGCTGGCCGGGGGGCACATTGCGCTTCTCGATTGCGCACTTTTCCGTGTAGCAGCGCTCTCCCTTGAGGAACAGCTTCATGCCTTCACGCCGGCACAACCGGCAAACCGGTCCGATATATCTCGCCATAGTCTCTGTATCCTTCTCCGAAAACTCAGACGCGACGGCGCTTCGACGGCCGGCACCCGTTGTGCGGAATCGGCGTCACGTCGCGAATCGACTTCACATCAATGCCCACCGTCTGCAGCGCGCGAATCGCCGACTCGCGCCCCGCGCCGGGGCCCTTGACGCGGACTTCGAGCGAGCGCAGACCGTAGGTCTTCGCCACGTTGCCGGCCGCCATGGCCGCCTGGGTCGCCGCAAACGGCGTGCCCTTGCGCGAGCCCTTGAAGCCGATGCCGCCGGCGCTCGACCACGCGATCACGGCGCCTTCGGCGTCGGTGATCGAAATCGTCGTGTTGTTGAACGACGCGTGGATGTGGGCGAAGCCGTGGTGCACGACGCGCTTTTCGCCGCGCTTCTTGAACGTCTTCTTGGGTTTGCCGGCGGGTTTCTTGCCGGACTCGGGCGCGCCGCCCTCTGCTTGTGCCTTGGCCATCTGCTACTCCGTCTTCTTCCTGGCCACCGCGCCCTTGCGCGGGCCTTTGCGTGTACGGGAATTGGTGCGCGTCCGCTGTCCGCGCGCCGGCAGATTCCGCCGGTGCCGCGCGCCGCGGTAGCTGCCGATTTCGACGAGCCGCTTGATGCCGAGGGAGATCTCCTTGCGGAGGTCACCTTCCACACGGCCCTGCTCCTCGATCACGCGGGTGATCTTCCGGACGTCGTCTTCCGACAGGTCCTTCACGCGGATGTCGCCGCTCACTTCGGCCGCCGTCAGGATGTCCCCTGCGCGCTTCCGGCCGATCCCATAGATATACGTGAGTCCAATCTCGACCCGCTTCGTGCGCGGAAGATCGACGCCTGCAATACGTGCCATATCGTTATCCCTGCCGCTGCTTGTGCTTCTGATTCGGGCAAATAATGCGCACGACACCCTGCCGGCGCACCACCTTGCACTTCACACAAATTCGTTTAACCGATGCTCGAACCTTCATCGCTATGTCCTTCCCGACCCATCTATCTCGCGGGCAACTTGCGAACGATCCGTCCGCGCCCCGCATCGCGTGGCGCCAACTCGACCCTCACCCGATCCCCGACCAGTAAGCGGATGAAATTGACCTGAGGCCCCGACGCCGCATGCGCCTGCACCTCGTGCCGTTCCTCACCCTCACCCACCGCCACTCGATACAGCGCCTGCGGCAACACCGCCAGCACTGTCCCGTCCACCGTCATCGGCCCGCCGCAGCCCCCGCGCTCACCGGCACTTCACGCGCCGTCAGCACCAGAGGCCCATCCGCCCCGACGGCCACGGTGTGTTCGAAGTGGGCCGCCAGGCTGCCGTCCTTCGTCACCGCCGTCCACCCGTCCCGCAGCACCTTCACTTCCGGCCGGCCCATCGCCACCATCGGTTCGATGGCGAGCACCATGCCTTCGGCGAGTCGTGCCCCGCGGCCCGGTGTGCCGTAGTTCGGAATCTGCGGTTCCTCGTGCAGCTGCTGCCCGATCCCGTGACCCACAAACTCCCGCACCACCGAAAACCCGTGGGCTTCCACCCACTGCTGCACCGCGTGTCCGATGTCCGACACCCGGCCGCCAACCTTCACCTGCGCAATCGCCTTCTCCAGCGATTCGCGCGTCACCCGGAGCAGCTCCTGCGTCCGCGCCGGCACCGTGCCCACCGGCACCGTCACCGCCGAGTCGCCGTAGAACCCGTCGAGCTTCGCGCCGATGTCGATCGACACGATGTCGCCGTCCACCAGCGGTCGCACACGCGACGGAATCCCGTGCACCACTTCCGCATTCACCGACGTGCAGAGGGTGGCCGGGAATCCCCGATACCCCTTGAACGCCGGCACCGCCCCCGCATCACGGACAAGGCGCTCGGCCATCTCGTCCAGATCCGCGGTCGTCATCCCAGGGGCCACGGCGCGTTCCAGCGCTTCGAGCACCTGAGACACCAGCCGGTTCGCCGCGCGCATCCGCGCTATTTCGGCGGCCGACCGGCAGGCAATCACCGACGGGCTCCCAGCGCCGACGCCACCGCCGCCGCCAGGTCCGCCGCCACGCTGTCCTCGGTCTGATCACCGTCGATCGACCGGAACGTGTTGCGACGCCCGTAAAAATCCACAATCGGCTGCGTGCTCCGCTCGTACACCTGCAGCCGTTCGCGCACCACGTGCTCGTTGTCGTCCACGCGCTGCACCAGCGCGCCGCCGCACTTCGGACACCCGGTGGCTCCCGGAGGCGCGCCCAATCCGCACGCGCCACAGATCCGCCGTCCGGCCAGCCGCTTCACGAGCGTGTCCATCGGCACTTCGATGTCCACAATCACCAGCGGCGCCGCATCGTCCACCAGACTGTCGAGCGCCAACGCCTGCGCCACGGTCCGCGGAAATCCGTCCAGGACAAACCCGGCGTCAGCGTCCGGGCGCTCGAGGCGCTCCTTGACGATGGCGATCATGATGTCGTCGCCCACCAGGCGCCCGGCATCCATCACCTCACGTGCCGCCCGGCCCATCTCGGTCCCGGCCTGCACGGCATCCCGGAGGATGTCGCCGGTCGAGATCTTCGGGAGGCCATGCGTGCGCGCGAACCGCGCCGCCTGGGTGCCTTTGCCGGCTCCAGGAGGCCCGAGCATCACGAGCCGGACTGCGACGTTGCTTCCCAGGGTCACCCTCGGCGACCTCGGATACGGGTCTTCTTCATGAACCCGTCGTAGTGACGCATGATCAACTGCGACTCCACCTGCTGGACGGTATCCATCGCCACACCCACAATGATGAGCAGCGACGTGCCACCGAAGTAGAACTGGACGTTCATGCCATCGGTAATCCACGACGGCAGAATCGAGTCGAGGCGCTCACCGATAAACGGAATCGGTTCGACCTTGAAACCGGTCAACAGGAATTCCGGCAGCAACGCGACGATGGCGAGGTAGACCGCACCGGCCAGCGTGATGCGGGCCAGGATGCCGTCGATGTATTCCGCCGTGCGCTTGCCCGGCCGGATGCCCGGCACAAACCCGCCGTACTTCCGCATGTTCTCCGCCACATCATCCGGATTGAAGATGATCGCGGTGTAGAAGTACGCGAAGAAGATGATCATCGTCACATACAGCAGGTTGTAGAGGGGATACCCCATCGACAGCTGCGTGACGATCGTCTGCGCCAGACCGTTCTCCGGGAACATCGGCGCGATCGTGGCGGGGAACGCCAGAATCGACGACGCGAAGATGACCGGCATGACGCCGCCCGTGTTCACCTTCAGCGGAATGTGCGTGCTTGCGCCGCCCATCATCCGCCGGCCCACCATGCGCCGCGCGTACTGCACGGTCACCTTGCGGTGTGCGCGCTCGACGTAGACGATGGCCGCAATGACCAGCACCATCATCGCAATCAGCGCGATGAGCCGGAACAGCCCCATCTCGCCCGTCTGCAACTGGACCAGCGTGGACCCGATGGCCGTTGGCAGACCGACGACGATGCCGGCGAAGATCAGCAGGGACATGCCGTTGCCGATACCGCGCTCGGTGATTTGTTCACCCAGCCACATCACAAACACCGACCCGGTGGTCAGCGTCATGATCGTCATGAGGCGGAAGCCCCAGCCCGGGTTGTACACCAGCGGCAGCCCGCCACTGATGTTCGTGTTGCTCTCGAGGAAGTACGCGATACCCAGCGCCTGGATGATCGACAGCAGAATCGTGCCGTAGCGCGTGTACTGCGTGATCTTCTTGCGGCCGAGGTCGCCTTCCTTCGAGAGGCGCTCGAGGTACGGCCAGACCACCGTCAGCAGCTGCAGGATGATCGACGCGCTGATATACGGCATGATGCCGAGCGCGAAGATCGTCATCTGCGACAGATTGTTCCCGGAGAACATGTCGTAGAGGCCGAACATCGTGCCCGCTGCGCGCTCGGCCAGATCGGCGAGCGCCGCCGTATTGATTCCTGGCGTCGGAATCTTGCTGCCGAGACGGTACACCGCCAGCAGGCCGAAGGTGAACAGCACCCGCCTGCGGAGTTCCGGAACGGCGAAAATGTTCTTGACGCTATCCATACGTTATCCGGCGATCACTTCCGCCACGCCCCCGGCGGCGGCAATCTTCTCGGCGGCGGCGCCGCTGAACTTGTGCGCGCGCACCGTGAGCTTCTTGGCGAACTCGCCGCGGCCCAGCACCTTGATGAGGGCGCGCGCGTCACGCACGAGGCCGCGCTCGCGCAGCACATCCGGCGTCACGTCGGAACCGGCGTCAAACACCTCCGCCAGCGTGTCGAGGTTCACCACCGCGTATTCCACACGGAACGGGTTGGTGAAGCCGCGCTTCGGGAGACGACGATGCAGCGGCATCTGGCCGCCTTCAAAGCCGCGCTTGTACGAGAAGCCCGAGCGCGACTGGGCGCCCTTTTCGCCGCGGCCGGCCGTCTTGCCGTGACCGGAGCCGGGACCACGACCGACGCGGGTCTTGGCGTGAGTCGCGCCCTTGGGCGGACGCAGATTATTCAGTGACATTGGGTCTACTTCTCCCCTTCGACGTGCACCAGGTGCCGCACTTTCAGCAGCATCCCGCGGTTGGCGGCGGTGTCCGGAATTTCAATCGTGTGCCGGATCCGACGCAGCCCGAGCGACTTGATCACCACGGCCTGGTTCTTGTTGAACCCGATCGTGCTCTTCAGTTGCGTAACCTTCAAACTCGCCATGGCCTTACGCCCCCACCAGCTCTTCGAGGTCCTTGCCGCGCAGACGCGCCACAGCGGACGGATCCTTCAGACTCGTCAGTGCGGCGAACGTCGCGCGCACCACGTTATGGGCATTCGGTGATCCCAACGACTTCGTCAGCACGTTGTGAATGCCGGCCGCTTCCACCACGGCGCGCACCGCGCCACCGGCGATGATGCCCTTGCCGTCCGGCGCGGGCTTGAGCAGCACCGACCCGGCGCCGAACTGGCCGAGCACCGGATGCGGAATCGACGTCCCCGCCATCGGCACACGAATCAGCTGCTTCTTCGCCGCTTCGATCGCCTTCTTGATGGCCGACGGCACTTCCTTCGCCTTGCCGATGCCGAACCCCACCACGCCCGCGCCGTCCCCGATGACGACCAGCGCGCTGAAGCTCATGTTCTTGCCGCCCTTGACGACCTTCGTGACGCGGCCGATGCTCACGACCGTGTCCTTCAGATCCAGCTGGGAGGCGTCAATCTTTTCGCGGTAATCCATGTGTTCGCTCCGACCTAAAACTCAAGCCCGGCCGCGCGCGCGGCTTCCGCCACTGCTCGCACACGCCCGTGATACAGATTGCCGCCGCGGTCGAACACCACGCGCGTGATGCCCTTTTCCTTCAGGCGCTCGGCAATGATCTTGCCCAGCGCTTCGGCGCCCGCCTTGTTGCCGCCGCGCACCGTGCCGGTGAACGTCGCCTTGAGCGCCGCTTCCGTGCTCGACGCGGCCGCGACGGTGCGGCTCGCCAGGTCATCAATCACCTGCGCGTAGATGTGGGTCACCGAGCGGAACACCGCGAGGCGCGGACGTTCGGCCGTGCCGGAAATGCGCTTCCGCTGACGGAGGCGGATACGTTCGCGTCGGTCTTTTGTGGTCTTGATCTTCATGATTCACTCCAGCTCAGCCGGCGCTTACGCGCCGGTCTTGCCGACCTTCTTCTTCAGCACTTCGCCCATGTAGCGGACACCCTTCTGCTTGTAGGGATCCGGCTTGCGGAGGCGACGGATGTTGGCGGCCACCTGGCCGACCAGCTGACAATCCACGCCGGTCACCGTGATGTGGGTCTGCTTGTCGACCACCACATCGATGCCCTTCGGGACGTCGAACACGACCGGGTGCGAATACCCGAGCGCAAAAATCACCTGCGACCCCTTCAGCTCGGCACGGTAGCCGACGCCGACGATGTCGAGTTCGCGCTTGAAGCCTTCCGACACGCCAACCACCGCGTTGGCCATCAGACTGCGGGCGAGGCCGTGGTACTTGCTGAGCGACTTGTCGTCGCGCGCCAGCTGGGCCACGAGTTCGGCGCCCTCCATTTTGAACACGATGCCGGGCGGAATCGCCTGCTTCATCGCGCCCTTGGGGCCCTTGAATTCAACCACGCCCTGGCCCACGTTCACCGTGACGCCCTTGGGCACTGGAATCGGTTTCTTGCCAATTCGGGACATATCAGTTTCACCAGATGTTGCAGAGGACTTCGCCGCCGACGCCAGCCTTGACCGCTTCGCGGCCGGACATGACGCCATGCGACGTGGTCAGGATGCTCGTGCCAAGGCCACCCATGACCTTCGGCACGTCATTCCGACCGAAATACACGCGACGGCCGGGCCGGCTCACCCGGGAGATTCCCGAGATGACCTTCTCGCCACGTGGGCCGTACTTCAGCGTGATCCGGATCACGGGGCCGGTCTCGTCGGTGGCCTCCATCTCCTTGAATCCCGCGATGTAGCCCTCGCGCTCGAGGATGCGCGCGATCTCCACCTTCAGGCGGGACGACGGCACATCAACACGCGTGTGCCGCGCGTGCACCGCGTTCCGGAGTCGGGTCAACATATCTGCGATCGGATCGGTCATTTTCTACTCTCTCAGCTCGTCGATCTTCGTCTGTGTCTGCTCGCCGTTACCAGCTGCTCTTGATGACGCCGGCGACTTCGCCGCGCAGCGCCAATTCACGGAAGCAGAGGCGGCACAGCGCGAACTTGCGCATGTACGCCCGCGGCCGTCCGCACTGTTTGCAGCGGTTGCGGGCCCGCACACCGAACTTCAGCCCCTGGGCATCCTTGACGCGTTTTGCAGTAGTGGCCATGTCTTCTCTCGTCCTGACTAGTTCTGACGGAACGGCAGGCCGATCAACTGCAACAGCCGCCGTGCTTCTTCGTTGCTCTTGGCCGTGGTGACGACCGAGATGTTCATGCCGCGCGCCTTGTCCACCTTCAAGTAGTCGATCTCCGGGAAGATCAACTGGTCGCGCAGGCCCAGCGTGTAATTGCCGCGGCCGTCGAATCCGCGCGGCGAAATGCCGCGGAAGTCGCGCACGCGCGGCAGGGCGATTGAAATCATGCGGTCCAGGAAGTCGTACATCCGCTGGCCGCGCAGGGTCACCATCGCGCCGATGGGCATGTTCTGCCGCACCTTGAACTGCGCGATCGACTTCTTCGACCGGGTGACCGCCGCCTTCTGACCCGAAATCTTGCCGAGTTCTTCCGCGCCGGTGTCCACGATCTTGCTGTTCTGCGTGGCTTCACCCAGGCCCATGTTGATCACAATCTTCGTGATCTTCGGGACGGCCATGATGTTGGTGTAGCCGAATTCCTTCTTCAGGGCCGGCACCACTTCCTTGCTGTAACGATCTTTCAGGCGACTCATTTGTCGACCACTCCCTTGCACTTGCGGCAGACCCGCACCTTGCGGCCGTCCTCGAGGATCTGATGGCCCACCCGCGTCGCCGCGTTGCACTGCGGGCACACCAGCTGCACCTTCGACACGTAGACCGCCGCTTCGCGTTCCACGATGCCACCCTTGATTTGCTGCTGCGGGTTCGGCTTCGTGTGCCGCTTGATGACGTTCACGCCCTCGACGATCACGCGGTTCTTCGTCGGTTCGACGACCAGCACGCGACCCTTCTTGCCCCGGTCACGCCCGGTCAGCACGACGACGTTGTCGTTTTTCTTGATGGGCGACTGCAGACCCGCCATTACAGCACCTCCGGCGCCAGCGAAATGATTTTCATGAACTTGCGCTCACGCAGTTCGCGCGCCACGGGGCCGAACACACGCGTGCCCACAGGCTCGCCTTCGTTGTTCACGATCACGGCCGCATTGCGGTCGAATCGGATGTAGGACCCGTCACGGCGGCGGAGTTCCTTGCGCGTCCGCACGATGACGGCGCGCACGACCTGGCCCTTCTTGACGGTGGAATCCGGCGTCGCTTCCTTCACCGAGGCGGTGACGATGTCACCGATCCGGGCGTAGCGGCCGGTCGATCCGCCGATCGGGTTGATGACGGCGATCTTCCGCGCACCCGAATTGTCGGCGACGTCGAGGACCGATTGCATTTGAATCATGGCGTGTCTCCTGAATCTCTCTGGTTACGGCCGGCCGCTCAGAGGCGCGCGCGCTCGACGATGCGCGTCACGACCCAGCGTTTGCTGCGGCTGAGCGGACGCGTCGGCACGATGGCGACCATGTCGCCCACCTTGGCCTCACCTGCCTCGTCATGCGCCATGAACCGCGTCGTGCGCTTGAGCTGCTTGCCGTACCGCTCATCCCGCACCTGGCGTTCGATGGTGACCACCACGGTCTTCGCCATCTTGTCGCTGACGACCTTGCCGGTAATTTCTGTCTTCGCCATCGTTATTTCCCTGCACCCTTCTCACGAAGGATGGTCTGAATGCGCGCAAGCTCGCGGCGCAACGGACGCATCTTGTTGGCCGACTCGGTCTGGCCCATGGACTTCTGAATCCGCATGCGGAACACCTGATCGTCCAGGTCCTTCATGCGTTGCTGGAGGTCCTCCACCGCCAGTTCGCGCAACTGGGCGCGCTGCTCGGCTACCTTCATGACACCTTCTCCTCTGCAAACCGCGTCGCGAACCGGCACTTCATCGGCAGCTTGGCCTGGGCCAGCCGCATGGCCGCGCGGGCCTCGACTTCCGTGACGCCTTCCATCTCGAACAGGATGCGGCCCGGTTTCACAACCACGACCCAGCCTTCCGGCGCGCCTTTGCCCTTACCCATTCGGGTTTCCTGGGGCTTCTTGGTGATCGGCTTGTCCGGGAACACCCGGATCCAGATCTTGCCGCCACGCTTGATCGACCGGGCCATCGCCACACGGGCGGCCTCGATTTGCCGATCGGTCATCCAGCAGGGTTCCAGCGCCATCAAACCGAAGTCGCCGAACGCCACCGTGCATCCGCGATACGCCTTGCCGCGCATCCGGCCACGCTGCTGCTTCCGATACTTGACCTTCTTGGGCATCAACATGATGCGGTTCCTCTATTTCCTTACGCTCTCGCCGCGCGACGCGGCTGCCGGTATTCTTCTTCGCGCCCGACGCGCGGCGTCAGCCGCTCGCCCTTGTAGAGCCACACCTTGACGCCGATGCATCCGTAGGTGGTGAACGCCTGCGCAAACCCGTAATCGATGTCCGCGCGCAGCGTCTGCAGCGGCAGCTGGCCGTGCAGATACCATTCCGAGCGCGCAATTTCCGCGCCGTTCAACCGGCCCGAGACGCGCACCTTGATGCCCTTGGCGCCGAACCGCAACGCGGATTCCACGGCCTTGCGCATCGCGCGGCGGAACGCCACGCGCTTCTCGAGCTGCATCGCCACCGACTCGCCAATCAACTGCGCGTCGAGTTCCGGCTTCTGGATCTCGAGGATGTTGATGAACACCTCGCGGCCCGTCGCCTTCGTCAGTTCCTGGCGGAGCTTGTCGACTTCCGTGCCCTTGCGGCCGATGATGATGCCCGGACGCGAGGTGTGGATGTCGATCTTCAGCTTGTTGGCCGCGCGCTCGATGTCGATGCGCGACACGCCGGCGTGGGCAAACCGCTTCTTCAGCGAATCACGCAGCTTCAGGTCTTCGTGCAGGAGCTTCGCGTAATCCTTGTCGGCAAACCAGCGCGAACGCCAGGTCTTGTTGAAGCCGAGCCGGAACCCGTACGGATGGACTTTCTGACCCATGTGTTACTCCGTCCCCTTCGCCTGCTCGACCGCCAATGACTTGGCCGCCCGAGCCCGTCGCGTCGTCGGGGCTGCCCCGCCGGTCGCGCCAATCTTCTTTGCCGGCCGCTCTTCGACCTGCACCGTGAGGTGCGCGGTGCGCTTGCGGACCTGGAACGCGCGACCCATCGGGGCCGGGCGCACACGCTTCATGGTGGGCCCCTGGTCGGCGAACGCCGTCTTCACAAAGAGCCGGTCGACGTCGCCGCCGAACCCTTCCGCCTGCTGCGCGTTGGCGATGGCCGACTGCAACACCTTCTCGATGTCGCGGGCCACCCGCTTGCGCGAGAAGCGGAGCGTCGCGAGGGCGCCATTGACGTCCACGCCGCGGATGAGCTCGAGCACGAGCCCGGCCTTCTGCGCGGAGGTCCGGATGTACTTGGCGGTTGCCTGTGCCTGCACCATCAGTTGCCTCCCTTGGCGGGGGCGGACGCGGCCTTGTCAGCCTTCGTCGTGTGACCCTTGAAGGTCCGCGACGGCGCAAACTCGCCCAGCTTGTGGCCGACCATGTTCTCGGTCAGGTACACCGGGATGAACTTCTTCCCGTTGTGCACCGCCAGCGTGTGCCCGATCATTTCCGGGATCACCGTCGAGCGGCGCGACCAGGTTTTGATGACCTTCTTTTCGTTCTGCCGGTTCATCGCCTCGACCTTTTCGAGGAGGTGCAGGTCAATGAACGGGCCCTTTTTGAGTGATCTGCCCATGGTTACTTCTTCCGCCGTTCAACGATGAAAGTCTGCGTGCGCTTGTTGCGACGCGTCTTGTACCCCTTGGTCGGGATGCCCCACGGCGTGACCGGGTGACGACCACCCGAGGTCTTGCCTTCGCCACCACCGAGGGGGTGGTCGACCGGGTTCATCGCGACACCACGCACGTGCGGACGCTTGCCCAACCAGCGGCTGCGGCCGGCCTTGCCGATCGAGATGTTCTCGTGGTCAAGGTTGCCGACCTGGCCGACGGTCGCGAGGCACTCGGCGTTGATGCGGCGGATTTCACCCGACGGCATCTTCACCGACGCATACTCGCCGTCCTTGGCCACCAGCTGCACGGCCGAGCCGGCCGAACGCGCAATCTGGCCGCCCTTGCCGGGACGCAGCTCGACGTTGTGAATCATCGTGCCCAGCGGAATCAACCGCAGCTTGAGGCAGTTGCCCGGCAGGATGTCCACGCCGTCGCCCGACATGATCGGGTCGCCGACCTTGAGGCCGAGCGGATGCAGGATGTACCGCTTCTCGCCGTCCGCATAGGTGACGAGCGCAATGCGCGCGCTCCGGTTCGGGTCGTACTCGACGGTCGAGACCTTGCCCGGAATGTCGAACTTGTCGCGCTTGAAGTCGATGACGCGATAGTTCCGCTTATGGCCACCACCACGCCACCAGGACGTGATCTCGCCTTTGTTGTTGCGCCCACCCGACCGGTGAAGCGGTTCGAGCAGCGGCTTGTGCGGCGTCGTCGAGGTGATCTCGTCGAACGTCTGCACGCTGTAGAACCGTCGCGCGGGCGACGTGGGCTTGTAGTTGCGAATCCCCATGATCCTTAGGCCCCTTCCAGGAACTCAGGCACTTTCTCGCCAGCCTTCAGCCGGACCCAGGCTTTTTTCCAGTCCGACCGCTGCCCCGAGAAACGTCCCTGGCGCTTTACCTTGCCGTGCTGGATCTGCGTCCGCACAGCCGCGACCTTCGACCCGAACAGGGTCTCGACCGCGCGCCGAATATCCACTTTGGTCGCCTCACGCGCGACCTCAAAGACCACCACCGTGCCGGTTTCCCGGGCGACCGTGGTCTTTTCCGTCACGAGGGGACGGCGAATGACGTCAGTCGTCTTTCTCATCCCAACACCTCCTGCCACCGCTCAACCGCCGCCTTCGTGGCCACGATGCGCGTGGTGTCCATCACGTCGCGCGCCGTCACGCGGCCGCTCGCCACCAGCTTGATGCCGGCGATGTTGCGGACCGACTTCACGAAGTTGTCGTCGAGCCGCACGTCGGTCACCAGCGCCTTGCCGGTCACGCCGAGCGCCTTGAGGAACGCCGCCGCGTTCTTCGTCTTCATCTCGGAGGCCTTCAGTTCATCAACCACGATGATCGCGCCGTCCTTGAGCTTCGACTGGATGGCGGCACGCAGCGCGCCCCGCTCCACCTTCTTCGGCAACTGATAGGCGTAGCTGCGCGGCTGGGGGCCGAACACCGTGCCACCCTTGCGCCACAGTGGCGAACGCGTGGAGCCCGCCTGCGGACGCCCGGTGCCCTTCTGCGCGTAGGGCTTTTTGCCGCCGCCGCTGACCAGCGCACGATTTTTCGTCGCATGGGTGCCGGCACGTTCCGACGCGTTCTGCGCCACGACCGAGGCCCACACGAGGTCCTTCTTGATCGTGCCGCCGAACACCGCGTCGTTCAGGTCGACCGCGCCGACCTTCTCGTTCTTGGCATTCACAACATCAAGGGTCATTACTTCTTCCCTTTCTTGGCCTTCTCAACCTGCGGCACGGGATCCTTCTTCTTCGCGATCGCCTGCCGCACGAGGACCACCCCGTTCGGCGCGCCCGGCACAGCGCCGCGCACCACGAGGAGGTTCTGATCCGTGTCGATGCTGACCACCTTCAGGTTCAGCGTCGTGATCCGCTTGCCACCCATCCGGCCCGCAGCCCGCATGCCCTTGATGACACGCGACGGATACGAGGACGCGCCGATGGAGCCTGGCGCGCGATGGAACATCGAGCCGTGGGTCGCCGCGCCGCCGGCGAAGCCGTGACGCTTGACGACGCCCTGGAAGCCCTTGCCGCGGCCGTTCGCAATCACGTCCACACGGTCACCCGCGTTGAACATGCTGACCAGCACGGGGTCGCCCGCCTTGACCGCGTCGCCGCCGGCCTTGACCTTGACTTCGCGCGTGATGCGGGTCGGCGGCACGCCGGCCTTCTTGAAGTGGCCCTGCTGCGGCTTGTTCGATTCGGCCGGCACGGCGTCCACGAGGCCGAGCTGCACCGCTTCGTAGCCGTCCGTCGCGGCGGTCTTCGCCTGGACGACCACACACGGACCGGCCTTGATCACAGTCGCGGGGACTGCGGTGCCGTCCGGCAGGAAGACCTGGGTCATGCCCAGCTTTCGTCCGATGATTCCGGTGACCATTATTTGTGTTCCTTCCCGAACGCCTTGATCTCGACGTCCACGCCCGCGGGCAGGTCGAGCTTCATGAGGGCGTCCACCGTCTGCGGCGTCGGCTCGAAGATGTCGATGAGCCGGCGGTGCGTGCGGATTTCAAACTGCTCACGCGACTTCTTGTCGACGTGCGGCGAGCGGAGCACCGTCCACTTGTTCTTCTCAGTGGGCAGCGGCACCGGGCCGGCCAGGCGCGCGCCCGTGCGCTTTGCCGTGTCGACGATTTCGGTCGTCGACTGGTCAAGCACGCGGTAGTCGTACGCCTTGAGGCGGATGCGGATCTTGTCGCTGAATGGAGTGGCCATGTCTTATTTCCCCTGCGTGCGCGCGATGACTTCTTCGCTCACCGAGTTGGGCGCCTGTTCGTAACGGTCGAAGTGCATCGAGTAGGCGCCGCGTCCCTGCGTGCGCGACCGGATGTCGGTCGCATATCCGAACATCTCGGAGAGCGGCACGCGTGAGTTGATGATCTGGGTGCCGCCACGCGAGTCCATCGACTGGATGTGCCCGCGACGGCTCGTGATGTCGCCGATGACGTCGCCCATGTACTCCTCGGGCACCGTCACTTCGACGCGCATGATCGGCTCGAGGAGCACCGGGTGCGCCTTCGACGCGGCATCCTTGAACGCCATCGACCCGGCGATCTTGAACGCCATTTCGTTGGAGTCGACGTCGTGGTACGACCCGTCATACAGCTCGATCTTCACGTCGTCGATCGGATACCCGGCCAGCACGCCCGTGGTGAGCGCTTCCTGAATGCCCTGGTCGATCGGCTTGATGAATTCGCGCGGAATGGTGCCGCCGACGATCTCGTTCGAGAACTCGTAACCCTCACCCGGCTTGCGCGGGATGAGACGAATCTTCGCGTGACCGTACTGACCGCGACCACCGGTCTGCTTGATGTAGCGGCCTTCGCCTTCGGCGGCCTTCGTGACCGTTTCCTTGTAGGCGACCTGCGGCTTGCCGACCGTCGCTTCGACGCCGAACTCGCGCTTCAGACGGTCCACGATGATTTCCAGGTGCAACTCGCCCATGCCGGCGATGACGACCTGGCCGGTATCGGTGTCGGTCTTCACGCGGAACGTCGGGTCTTCCGCCATCAGCTTGGAAAGCCCCATGCCGAGCTTTTCCTGGTCGGACTTGGTCTTCGGTTCGATGGCCAGCGAGATGACCGGCTCCGGGAAGTCCATCGCCTCGAGGATGACCGGGTGCTTCTCGTCGCAAATCGTGTCGCCGGTCGAGACCGACTTCATGCCGACCACGGCCGCGATGTCGCCCGCGAGCACTTCCTTGATTTCTTCACGCTTGTTCGCGTGCATCTTGAGCACGCGGCCAATACGTTCGGTCTTCTGCTTCGTCGCGTTGTACACCGACGTGCCGGCCAGCAACTGGCCGGAATAGATGCGCACGAACGTGAGCTGGCCGACAAACGGGTCGGTCATGATCTTGAACGCCAGGCCGGACATCGGGCCGTCGTCCTTGGCGTGACGCTCGGTCGTGGCGCCTTCCGCGCCGTTCGGGTCGATCCCCGAGACCGACGGGATGTCGAGCGGCGACGGCAGGTAGTCGATGATGGCGTCGAGCAGGGGCTGCACGCCCTTGTTCTTGAACGCCGACCCGCAGATGACCGGCACAAACGCCGCGTCTTCGTTGCGCACCGACGAGATGCAGCGCTTGCGGATGGCCGCCTTGATCTGCGCTTCGGGAATTTCTTCGCCGTGCAGATACTTCTCAAGGATGGAGTCGTCGACTTCGCTGACCTTCTCGATGAGCTTCTCGCGGTATTCCTTCGCGAGTTCCATCATGTCGGCCGGGATCTCCTTGATGGTGGCTTCCGAGCCCATCGCGGCGTCGGCTTCCCACACGAGCGCCTTCATCTTCACCAGGTCGACGACGCCGAGGTACTGGTCCTCAATGCCGATCGGCAGGTGCAGCGCCACGGGATTGCCCTGGAGCTTGGAGATGATCTGCTCGTAGGTGCGAATGAAGTTCGCGCCGATCCGGTCCATCTTGTTGACGAAGCAGATGCGCGGAACGCGGTACTTGTCGGCCTGGCGCCAGACCGTTTCAGACTGGGGCTCGACACCGGCGACCGAGTCGAACACGGCCACGGCGCCGTCGAGGACACGCAGCGACCGTTCGACTTCAGCGGTGAAGTCGACGTGGCCGGGCGTATCGATGATGTTGATCCGGATGTCTTTCCAGGTGCACGTCGTCGCGGCCGACGTGATCGTGATGCCGCGCTCCTGCTCCTGCTCCATCCAGTCCATGACGGCGGTGCCTTCGTGCACTTCACCGATCTTGTAGGTGATGCCCGTGTAGAAGAGGATGCGCTCGGTGGTTGTCGTCTTGCCGGCATCAATGTGGGCACAGATGCCGATGTTGCGACAACGCTCTAGAGGTACTGTTCTCGCCATGATTGCCCGGTCTTAGAAGCGGTAGTGCGCGAACGCCTTGTTGGCTTCCGCCATGCGGTGCACGTCTTCGCGCTTCTTGACGGCTCCACCCCGCAGATTTGCGGCATCCATGAATTCGTTGGCCAACTTCTCCTGCATCGTCTTGCCGTCGCCACGGTCGGTGGCAAAGCCGGCAATCCAGCGGAGCGAGAGGGACAGACGACGGGTCGGGTTGACCTCGATCGGCACCTGGTAGTTCGAGCCACCCACGCGGCGGGACTTCACTTCCAGCGCGGGCTTGACGTTGTCGACGGCCTTCTTGAAGACCTTGAGCGGATCGTCCTGCGTCTTGTCCTTCACGATCTCGAGCGCGCCGTACATGATCTTCTCGGCGGTGGACCGCTTGCCGTCCTTCATGATCGTGCGGATGAACTTGGTCACCAGCGGGCTGTCATAAATCGGATCAGCCGGAACTTCACGTTTCGCAATTTCTCGTCTACGCGGCATGGTCTAAATCTCCCTTACGCCTTCTTGGGGCGCTTGGCGCCGTACTTGGAGCGGCCCTGCATACGGCCCGCGACACCGACGGTGTCGAGCGTGCCGCGCACGACGTGATACCGCACACCCGGGAGGTCCTTCACACGGCCTCCGCGGATGAGCACGAGCGAGTGCTCCTGGAGGTTGTGGCCCACGCCCGGAATGTAGGTCGTCACTTCAATCCCGTTGGTGAGCCGCACGCGCGCGACCTTGCGCAGCGCGGAGTTCGGCTTCTTCGGGGTCTGGGTGAACACGCGCACACACACGCCACGCTTCTGCGGGCTGCTCTGCAACGCGGGGCTCTTGGTCTTCCAGAGCACCTTCTCTCGTCCCTTGCGCACCAGTTGGCTAATCGTCGGCATACCGTTCGTTTCCTGCCCAATAAACGTCCAACACTCACACCGGCTGGCGACGCGCAATGCGTCGCCCTCACTCCGGCGAGTCGTGTTCGCCCCAGGCCTGGGAACCCTTGCGGGTTCGGCACCTGAAACATTCCCCCTATTGCTGGCTACAGCGTGGCGGCGGCAACGGTCGCGACGTGCGCGACAGGCCTCTCCGCTCGGTTACATCAAGACGCTGGGCTATTCGTTCCTTGCCCGCTGTCTGAAGCGAATCCTAGATAGGGTGTCCTAGGACCCGAAGAACCTGACGAGTCTAGCACGCACGATTCCATAAAACAAACGGCACGTGGTCATTTCTTGACAGACCGAACTTACTGTCCTATCGTCATAGGACAGTAACTGATGCGATTCGAGCTCAATTTTAAGTCGAGCAAGCCCGTGTACCTCCAGGTCGTGGACCAGGTGAAGGCTGCCGTGGCCTCGGGAGCCGTCAAGGCCGGGGACCCGCTGCCCTCGATCCGCCCCCTGGCCGAGGAACTCCGGGTCAATCGCAACACCATCGCCAAGGCCTACTCGGAACTCGAACATCAGGGCGTCATCACCACCGAAGCCGGCCGCGGCTGCTTCATTAGCGCCGCCGACTCTCCTCTTAATAAGGATGCGCGGGTGCAGCTGGTCACCGAAGAAATGGACCAGGCCGTCGTCCAGGCCCACCACCTCCAGATTGATCGGGACGAATTTGTCCGGCTGGCGGAGGCCCGCTTCGATGCATTTGCACTGCGGCGCACCGCCGCCTCGTCCGGCAAGACACCGAAGGACTGACCGCCATGTCACAGCCCCCTCTCGCCATCCAGATCGATGACCTCGTCCGGCGTTACGGCCGGACTGACGCGGTGAACGGCCTCACCCTTCATGTGCCGCAGGGCCGCTGTTACGGCTTCTTCGGTCGCAACGGAGCCGGCAAGACCACCACGATCAAGTGCCTGCTCAATCTGTTGTGCCCCACAGCAGGCTCGGTGAAGGTGCTTGGCCTAGACCCCGCCCGGGACGAAGTCGCGGTGAAGTCCCGCATCGCCTACGTGCCCGATCAGGTCGGCTTCTATCCGTGGATGACCGTGCAGCAGGTGCTCGATTACTCCGCGTCGTTCCGGCCGCAGTGGAACCGCGAGACGGAAGGTGCTCTGCTTGACCAGTTCCGCCTGCCCACCACTCAAAAAACCAGCCACCTGTCGAAGGGGCAACGCACACAACTCGCATTGATCTCGGCGATTTGCCCCGAGCCGGATCTGCTCGTGCTTGACGAACCCACGTCCGGCCTCGACCCCATCGTGCGCCGCGAGTTCATCGAGACGGTGATTGGCGCCTATCAAGACCAGGCGCCCGGTGAGCG
>CAZLJG010000025.1:0-11305 GCA_964559545.1 uncultured Solibacteraceae bacterium
TGTGGCTCTTCCGGGATACGGCGGGCCTCACGCCGGCCACCTTCAGTGACACGCCGGTGTTCCCGAACTCGGGCACGCAGACCAACTCCATCAACGCGCTCGACCCGAACATTCAGGTGCCGTACGCGGATTCGTACTCCATCGGCATCCAGCGGGGGATCACAAAGAACATGGCTGCTGAAGTGCGGTATGTCGGCACGCGCAGCCGCCAGCAGTGGACCACCTACAACTACAACGAGCTGAACATCATCGAGAGCGGCGTCCTCGCTGAGTTCAAGCTGGCCCAGGCGAACCTGGCGGCCAACGTCGCGGCCGGCCTCGGCTCGCAGGGCTTCCGTTATCGCGGCCCCGGCACGGGCACCAGCCCGCTACCGATCACGCTCGCGTACTTCAGCGGCCTGCCGTCCTCGGCAGCCGGCACCGCCGCGAACTACAGCTCGACGCTGTTCGTCAACACGACGTTCGTCAACTCGCTGGCGCGGTTCAACCCGAATCCGTACACGTTCGGTAACAACCTCGACAGCGACGCCGTGCGCCGCAACAACGCGCTCACGGCCGGCCTGCCCGCGAACCTGCTGCGCGCCAACCCTGACAAGCTGGGCGGCGCCAACGTGACCGGCCATGGCGGCTTCAGCAGCTACAACTCGGTGCAGTTCGAACTTCGTCGTCGCCTCGCGAACGGCATCCAGTTCAACGCCAGCTACGTCTACGGCGTCGGTGAACAGTCGGCGCGCTACTCGTTCCGCGTGCCGCGCGAAACCGTGAAGGCGGCGGGGCTCACCGAAGGTGAAGTCACCCACGCGTTCAAGATCAACTGGATGATCGAACTGCCGTTCGGCCGCGGCAAGCGCTTCGGCGGCAACGCCGGCAGCGTGCTCGACCGCATCATCGGCGGCTGGCAGATCCACGGCAACGCCCGCTTCCAGAGCGGCGTGTGGGTGGACTTCGGCAACGTCCGCATGGTCGGCTTCGACAAGGATGAACTGCGCGACATGTTCAAACTGCGGATCAACGAAACCAACCGCGTGTTCATGCTCCCGCAGGCGATCATCGACGAGTCGGTCAAGGCGTTCAGCGCCAGCGCGACGTCAACGACAGGCTACGGCAACCTGGGCGCGCCGTCCGGCAAGTACTTCGCGCCGGCGATGGGTCCCGACTGTCTCGAGGAAATCGCGGCTGGCTACGGCCAGTGCGGCACCCGCACACTCGCCGTGCGCGGTCCGGCCTTCAAGGAAGTGGACATCAGCGTGATGAAGGCCCTGCCGATCATCAGCCGCATCCAGGCGGAGTTCCGCATCGAGATGTTGAACGTGTTCAACACGGTCAACTACGTTCCGGTGGCCGGCGTGGGCAGCACGACGGCAGCCGGCTACGAAGTCAACGGCCTCACGGGCACCAACACCGCCCGCGTGGTGCAGCTGGTCTCGCGCATCACCTGGTAACCGGCCGTCCGGCCGGTCATACTGGCCCGGGTGGGGTTCATCCCCACCCGGGCTTTTTTCATCATGAGAATCCAAAAGTTGGCCGGCCCGAAGGCCGGCCCTACCGCCGTCGTTATTGCGGCGCTGCTCGCGGTGTCCGCGTTGGCGCAAAGCCCGCAGTTTGTCCTGTCGTCGCGCGACCGCGCGAATCTGCTTGCCGTGGACTTCGTGGCCACCGGCCCGGGCGGCGTGCCCGTCCACGACCTGACTGCCGACGACATCCGCGTCCGCGTCGGCGGCCGCGCCCGTCGAGTGGTGGCATTCGAATTTGTCCGGGCGGAGACGCGCGCCTCGTCCGCCGAGGATCGGCCTCAACCGTTCGGGGATAACGCCGAACGACACGCCCCACGCTCCATCGTGCTCGTCGTGGACGAGGACACCATTCAGCCCGGACGGACCGCGATCGTGCGTGATGCGGCCCGGCGGCTGCTCGCGGGTCTCTCGCCCGCCGACCGCGTGGCACTGGTCACGGTCCCCTTTGGTGGTCTCGCGGTGGACCTGACAAGCGACCACACCCGCGTCCTGCAGGCGATGAGCTCCCTGACCGCCAAGGGCCTCCGGTCGGAGACCGTCGCAGACGCGCAGTGCCGCACACTGAACACTCTCGGGGCGATCACCGACACCATGCTGCGCCTGAGCGCCGTGGAAGATCCGGTGACCGTCGTGTTCTTCTCGAGTGGACAAGCCGGACCACAGAGCATCATCCGGATGACGGGCAGCGCACCGGTCGCCGGCCCGTGTGATCTGCGCGCGTCGAATTTCACCGATCTCGGAAACGCCGCAGCACGCGCTCGCGCGCGGTTCTACGTCGTCCACTCCGATTTGGATCAGCGCGCCAGGGGCCTTGACGGTCTCGAGCACATCACAGGCGTGACAGGCGGTCCGCTCCTGCATCTGGCCACCAATGACGGCATTCCCGCCATCTCGCGGATTCTGGACGAGACCACCGGCCACTACGTCGCGCGTGTGGCGCGGGAATCCTCGGATACGCCCGGCGAGGCGGTGAGCGTCAGTCTCGAGACGTCGAGACCGGGCGTGAAGTTGTGGCGATCGCCACGATTTGTCGTCACGCGCCCGACAGTCACCGCGGCAGCACCGACGACCACGCTCGACCTCATGAAGCTCCCGTGGCTGTTCCGCGACATTCCGCTGCGGATCACCGGGCATGCGTTCCGCGCGGATGAGGCCGGCATGGTCAGGCTCGCCGTCACGCTTGAGACCACCGACGCCACCGCAACACTCTCGAGCGCGATGGTCGGAGTATTCGACGCGGAGGGCCGGATGGTCTCCGGCCTGGAAATGTCCTCTGAAGCCCTGACCCGACGACCGGTCGTCGCCGCGTTGCCGGTACCTCCCGGTGCCTATCGGCTGCGCCTCGCCGCTCTGGAATCCACAGGCCGGGCCGGCAGCGCCGAGCAGCAGGTGGATGCGTTCCTGACCCCGATCGGCGCCCTGCACGCCAGCAGCCTCATGATCGGGTTGTCACGCGCGGGCGCGTTTGTGCCGCAGATGGCGTTCACGAATGAGCCCACCGCGTTTGGTCTTCTGGAACTGTACGGGGTGTTTGTGACGCCGCCGCGCGTCACGTTTGAAATCGCCGCCACGACCAACGGCCCCGCAATCGAGACCATGCCTGGATTGGTGGAGCCGACCTCTGATCGCACCAGGTCGATTGTCACGACGGTGTTGCCCATCGAGACGCTGGCAGCCGGCGACTACGTGATCCGCGCCACCATCACGCCGGACGGGGCACCGTCGGGACGCGTGGTGCGCGTCCTGCGGAAAATGGCTACGCCGACGCTGCGGTAGTTGTCCCGCGCAACCGTTTCACAACAGCCGCAAACTTCTCTGTCGCGTACTCGATGTCTGCGTCGGTGGTGAACCGGCCAAGACCGAAGCGGACTGTCGCGCCAGGCACCGGCGCATCCCCCAACAGCGCGCGAAGCACGTGCGACGGTGTTGATGACGCCGAACTGCACGCGGAGCCGGACGACACGGCGATATCACCAACGCCGATGATGAGGGACTCGCCGTCCACACCTTCAAACGCGACGTGCAGGTTGTGCGGCAGCCGGTGTTCAAGTGAGCCATTCACGATGACGCCACCGACCTTCTCGCGCAGACCTGCGAGCAGGCGATCCCGTTGCGCACGCAGCCGCGCAGTCTCCTCGCCCATCTCAAGGCGATCCAGGTGACACGCGTAGCCGAGGCCGACGATGCCGGGGACGTTGAGTGTGCCGGAGCGGAAACCACGTTCCTGCCCGCCGCCGACAATCAACGGGGACACCGGCGTCTTGCGTTTCACATAGAGGGCGCCGCAGCCCTTCGGGCCGTACATCTTGTGCGCGGTCAGCGACAACATGTCCACACCCATCGCGGTTACGTCCACGGGAATCTTGCCGACAGCCTGCGCGGCGTCGGTGTGCACGAGCGCACCCTTGGCGTGGGCGATGGCGGCAATCTCCGCCATCGGCTGCAGCACGCCGATCTCGTTGTTGGCCGCCATGATGCTGACAAGCGCCGTCTCGTCGGTCACCGCCGCCGCCAGCACCTGCATGTCCACACGCCCATCGCGCTGCACCGGCACAACGGTCAACGACCACCCGGACTGTTCCAACGACTTGCTGACCTCGAGCACACACTTGTGCTCGATGGCCGAGCACACCAGATGACGCCTGCCGGCAGGAGCCGCCGCTGCTGCGCCCTTGATCGCCCAGTTGTTCGACTCGGTCGCGCCGCTTGTGAAGATGACCTCTCGCGCCGACGCGCCAATCAGTGCCGCCACACGCCGCCGCGCCTCCTCAACCGCTTCCTGCGCCTTCCAGCCCCACGCGTGGCTCGACGAGGCCGGGTTGCCAAAGGTCTCGGTGAAGTACGGCAGCATCACCTCCAGCACCCGGGGATCAACCGGCGTGGTGGCGTGGTAGTCGAGGTACACGGGCGGGCGCGACATGACTGACAATTCTACGGTGATTGAGGGAAACATCACACTTCCGGGCCATAATCCCGCCCATGACGTGCAGAACCCTGGCAGTGGCGGCTCTCGGAGTGGTGGCGGTCGCGTGCGCCGGTGAGACGCCGGCACCACAGCCCCCGGCCGCCCAGTTCCTGTCGGCCGTTGCCGCCATGTGCGGCAATGCCTATGCCGGCCGCATTGTGGCCAACGAACCGGCACAACCCAACGATGCCTTCGAGGGACAGGCCCTCGTGATGCACATCCGCGTCTGCGAGCCCGAGCGCGTGCTCGTGCCGTTCCACGTGGGCGAGGATCGATCGCGCACCTGGGTCTTGACGCTGCACGGCGACCGCATCCGTCTCAAACACGACCATCGTCATCAGGACGGCACCGAAGACGAACTGACGCAGTACGGCGGCGACAGCATCGCGGTCGGCACGGCCACGCGGCAGGAGTTCCCGGTCGATCAGTTCTCGATCGACTTGTTCACGCGCACCAACCGCACCGTGTCGAACACCAACACCTGGGCGATGGAAGTTCATCCCGGCCGCATGTTCGCGTACGAGCTCACCCGGCCAGGCCGGACGTTCCGTGTGGAGTTCGACCTCACGAAGAGCGTCCCCGCGCCTCCGGCGGCGTGGGGACATTAGTCGGAGTCCAGGGGTCCAGGAGTCCAGGGGTCCGGGGGTCCTGCGGAACACTTCGAGTCACCCGATCGTCTTGCTACTGTGCGCGGCACATTAGCTGCGCCGGGAGTGACGAATGCGCGCAGGACTTCGTGTGTTAACTGGGATTGGCATCATCGCGGCGACGGTGGCCGGAAGCGCGCAACTGGTCGCGCAGGCACCGCCCGATGCGGCGCGGGTGCAGGCGGAAGTGGCGCGGGTTGTGAAGGCCTGGGATGTGCCGGGTGTGGCAGTCGCCGTCGTGAAGGACGGCCAGGTGGTGATGACGGGAGGGTACGGTGTGCGACGCCTGGGTCGGCCGGATCCGGTGACCGCGGACACCGCGTTTTATACAGCGTCGGTCACCAAGACCTTTACGATTGCGGCTCTTGGGGTGCTGGCGGATCAGGGACTGATTCGTCTGGACGATCCGGTGCTGAAACACCTGCCAGACTTCGGCACCGCAGATGCGACCCTGACCTCACAGCTCACCATCCGCGATCTGGCGACCCATCGCACGGGTCTTCCGCGCGCGGACCTGATCATGTTTGCCGGGCTTCAGGACCGCGACGTGATTGCCCGCATGAAGGGACTGGCGCCGGTCGCACCTCTCCGCAGCCGATTCACCTACCAGAACCAGATGTACCTCACGCTGGGAGAAATCATCGGGCGCCTGGGTGGCGGAACGTGGAGTGATGTCGTGTCCAGCCGTTTGCTCACGCCGCTGGCGATGTCGCAGACGTCCGCACAGGGTCTCGGGCACACCCAGCCCTCGCAGCCAGCGGCACATCCCCATGCGCGTCTCAACGGTGCGGTGACACCGGTGGACCTCGTGCCTCGCACGCCGTACGGCGGAGGCGGCATCAACAGCACGGCCCGCGACCTGGCGACATGGCTGCGGTTCCTGCTTGGTGACGGCACCGCGAACGGCGCGAAGATCGTCGGCGCCAACGTGCTGGCGGCAACTCAGCAACCAAACACCATCGTGCCCCCGCCCTACTTCGCGCCCGATGCCGTCATGGCGGCATATGGACTCGGCTGGTTTCTGAACGACTACCACGGGCACAAGGTCGTGCAGCACGGCGGCAATGGTGAGGGGTGGACGACGGTGTTGTGGATGCAGCCGGATGCCAAGCTTGGCGTTGCCGTGCTGACGAACATGCACAACACGATGTTGCCCTGGGCGATTGCACAGTCGGTGGCGGACCTGTATGGAGGCCGCACAGGCCGCGACTGGGTGGCGCACTTTCAGCGGGCCGAGGCACAGCGTGACGCCGCGCAGGCCAAGGCCACGCCCAACGTGACAGCCGATCCCGTCGATCCCGCTCCATGGAGCGGCACGTGGACGTCGCCGACGTATGGTGACCTCACGATCACGTCAGGCCCGGACGGCACAAGCCTGCAGTACGGTCCGTCGCTTCGAGCCACACTGCGATCGGTGGCCGGTGGTGGCGTGGCTGCCGTCTGGTCGCGGTCTGATGTGCTCGCGGTGCTGGGTCCGTCACTGCTGCGCACGGCAGCGCGTGGTACCGAGACGCGACTGGCGCTGACGCTCGGTGGCGATACCGTCGAGTTTGTGAAGAAGTAGCTACTCGGTCTTTGCCGGCTCGGCGGTGTTCGTGAGAGCGGCCTTGAGGGTGTGCCAGGCCAA
Organism: uncultured Solibacteraceae bacterium; assembly: GCA_964559545.1. Lineage (GTDB taxonomy): Bacteria > Acidobacteriota > Vicinamibacteria > Vicinamibacterales > SCN-69-37 > SYFT01. The sequence goes on from CAZLJG010000025.1 coordinate 6,754, forward strand.
CGAGGCACATTTCACACGCGCCGGGAATTCGCGCACGCCGCCGAGCACGGCCAGCTTCCCGACCGCCTCTTCATCGATCGGCTGGTCCATTGGCGTCGTGACCATCTGATGAAACAGGTCAAACAGGTGGACCGCGTCGTCAATTGTCTGGCCCTTGACGGCATCAGTCATCAGCGAGGCGGACGCCTTCGAAATCGCGCACCCGGATCCCTCGAACGCGACCTTCTCAATGCGGCCATCGGCGATCTTCAACGACAGGGTCAGCTTGTCGCCGCAAAGCGGATTGTGCCCCTTCGCCGACTGGGTGGCGTCAGGAAGCGGACCAAAATTCCGGGGCCGCTTGTTGTGATCGAGGATGACCTCCTGATAGAGGTCGTGCAGGTCCTGCATCAGAAGAAACCCAGCGTGAGCTTCGCCGCTTCGGACATCCGTTCCTTGCCCCAGGCCGGCTCCCACACGATCTCGACTTTGGCATCCGCGACGTCTGGCAGCGCCTTGATCTTGTTGCGTACTTCCACGGGCAGCTGCTGCGCCGACGGGCACGCCGGGCTCGTCAGCGTCATGTTGATGAGCACATTGCGATTGGCGTCCACGATGACGTCGTAGATCAGGCCGAGTTCGTAGATGTCGACCGGGATCTCCGGGTCATACACCGTCTTGATCGCTTCGATGATCTTGCCCTGCAGCGCGGCCGTGAGGTCCGCGTCGAGTGGTCCAACCACCAACGCGTCATGAGCCGTCTCCGGCTTCGGCGTCGCCATCGGCTCGGCTTTCCAGGCTTCGGGGGGTGAAAACGGAGACTCGGTGGTCGGTGGCGTAGGTGGCGTAGGTGGCGTAGGTGGCGTGGGTGTGGTCACAGCCTCTTCCTTCTTACCGGTGAGATCTGCCAGAAACGAAAACATGGAGAGTCCTTAACCGAGCAGCTGGCGGACGCGGTCGAGCGCGCGCACCAGCGCATCAATATCGTCTGTTGTGTTGTACATCGCGAGGGAGGCGCGGGCTGTCGCTGGAATGCCGAATCGGTCCATCACGGGTTGGGCACAGTGGTGGCCCGTGCGAATGGCCACGCCCTCTCGATCCACGATCGTGCCAATGTCGTGCGGATGCATGTCGCCCATGACAAAGGACAAGACGCTTGCCTTGTGCTTCGCCGTGCCGACCAGCGTCAGACCTGGCACTTCCTGCAGCCGTCGCGTTCCGTACTCAAGTAGCGCCGCCTCGTGGGCGCCAATCGCTGCGAACCCGACAGAGCGCACAAACTCAATCGCAACGGCGAGCACGATCGCGTCGGCGATATTCGGCGTGCCGGCCTCGAACTTGTACGGCAGCTCGTTCCATTCGCTCTTCTCGAACGTCACGGAACTGATCATGTCGCCGCCGCCCAAAAACGGCGGCATCGCGTTCAGGATGGACTCACGTCCATACAACACGCCAATCCCGGTCGGGCCATACACCTTGTGGCCGGTGAACACGTAGAAGTCGGGATCGAGCGCCTGGACGTCGACCGCCCTGTGATACGCCGCCTGCGACCCGTCAATGAGCACCGTCGCACCGGCACCACGCGCCAGCGCCACCATCTGCTCGACAGGATTGATCGTCCCCAGCGCATTCGACAGGTGACTGACCGCGACCATCCGGGTCCGGGGCGACACCAGACGCGCGAACTCGTCCATCACGACATCGCCGGCGTCATCAATCGGCGCCACCTTCAACACAGCACCGGTGCGCGCACAGGCCTGCTGCCACGGCACGATGTTCGAGTGATGCTCAAGCGCCGTGATGAGCACCTCATCACCCGCCTTCAGCTGCCAGTCGCCCCAGGCCCTCGCCACGAGATTGATGCTCTCAGTGGCATTCCTGGTAAAGATGATCTCGCGTTCGGATCGGGCATTCAGGAACCGCTGCACCGACTTCCGCGCGCCCTCAAACGCCGCCGTGGCCCGCTCACTCAGGGCGTGGACACCCCGATGGACGTTGGCGTTGTCGCGTTCGTAATAGTGCCGGAGGGCATCAATGACCACCTGCGGCTTCTGTGTCGTTGCCGCATTGTCGAGGTACACCAGGGGCTTGCCGTGCACCTGCTGATGCAGCGCCGGAAACTGCGCACGGATGGCCGCGACGTCAAACGACGCCGGCACAACCGGGGTGGCGGAAGCCGTGGGCGTCATGCGGGCAGGTGGAGTTTCTCAACCAACGCCACTTCAAGCTGCTCACGAAGGGCGTCGTGTTTGATGCCGTTGAGCACATCACTGGCAAACGCGTGAATCAGGATGTTGCGCGCATCGGCCAGCGCGATCCCGCGGGCACGCAGATAAAACAACTGGTCATCGTCCAGCTGTCCCACCGTCGCCCCGTGGGTGCACTTCACGTCGTCCGCAAAGATCTCGAGCTGCGGCTTGGTGTTGATGGTGGCTTCGCCTGAGAGCAACAGGGCCTTGTTGGTCTGCTTCGCGTCTGTCTTCTGCGCGTCCGGACGCACGATGATCTTGCCGTTGAACACGCCCTTGGCCTTGCCGGCCAGGATGCCCTTGTAGACCTCGTGGCTGGGGCAATGCGGCTGCGCGTGATCGATGGTCGTGTGTGTGTCCACCAACGTCTCGCCGTCGGCGACGTACAGCCCGTTGAGGGTGCACTCCGCGCCCTCGCCCGCCAGCACGGCTGAGATGTCGTTTCTGGCGATCCGGCCACCGAATGTGATCGCCTGCGACGTAAACGTGCTTGCACGATGCAGATGCACAAACGTGCTCGCCAGATGGAACGTGGACGAGGCTTCCTGCTGCACCTTGACGTGGTCCACCACCGCGCCCGGTCCCACGAGGAACTCGGTCACCGCGGTCGTCAGGACCGGCTGGCCCTCGGGCCCCTCATAGCGCTCGACGATGGACACCTGCGCCTGCTCGCCCACCACCACGAAGATTCGCGGCGCGACCATGACCGGGACGTCGCCGGGCGCCGTCACACACACAAGGTGGATGGGCTCGGTGACAACCGTCTTTGGTGCGATGTGGATGAAGAGGCCATCTTCGAAGAAGGCGGTGTTCAACAACACGAACGGATGGCCACTCTTGAGACTCGGCCCTTCGTGCGCGGGGTGGGTCGCCCACGCCTCCCGCAGCGTCGAGATCGTGACGCCCTCCGGCAGGCTCTGGTTGATCACCGAGAGACGCGCTGCGGACGCCCGCCACTCGATCTGCGCGATCGGCGCGACGTTGGTGAACTTCCACTCCTCGTCGCGGGTGGTTGGGAATCCCTGTTCAAGGAACCGGCCGAATGCCGCCGCGCGGGCCGTGCGCAACCACTCGGGTCCGAAACCCGACGAGGTGCGGAATGCCTCAAAGGCGTCCACGAACGTACCGTGTCGTTCTGCCACCTGGGACATGGTTACGCCCGTGCTCCCACGACATCGTCGATCCAGCCGTAGCCCTTGGCCTCGAGCTCGAGGGCGAGTTCCTTGCCGCCGGATCGGACGATCTTGCCGCCGCTCAACACGTGCACGAAATCCGGCACGATGTAATCGAGCAGCCGCTGGTAGTGCGTGACCACAATGATGGCGCGGTCGGGACTGCGCAGGGCATTGACGCCATTGGCGACGATGCGGAGCGCATCGATGTCGAGACCCGAGTCCGTTTCATCGAGAATCGCCAGTTTCGGTTCGAGCACCGCCATCTGGAAGATCTCGTTGCGCTTCTTTTCGCCGCCGGAGAACCCTTCGTTCACCGCACGGTTGAGCATCGACTGATCCATCTCGAGGAGCTTGGCCTTCTCCTTGATCAGCTGGATGAACTCGATCGCGTCAAGCTGTTCCTGGCCCTTGTACTTCCGCACGGCGTTGACCGCCGCCTTCAGGAAATACTGGTTGTTCACACCGGGAATCTCGACCGGATACTGGAACGCCATGAAGACGCCTTCACATGCGCGCTCCTCGGGATCCATGTCGAGCAGGTCCTTGCCGTCGTAGGTGACCGACCCGCCGGTGGCTTCATACCCGGGGTGGCCGGACAGAATGCGGGCGAGCGTGCTCTTGCCCGACCCGTTGGGGCCCATGATGGCGTGCACTTCGCCGGGATTCACCGAGAGATTGAGACCCTTGAGGATGTCCTTGTCCTCGGCCTTGACGCGCAGATCCTTGATTTCCAGCAACATAACTAACCCACACTACCTTCGAGACTGATTGAGAGAAGTTTCTTCGCCTCGACGGCGAACTCCATCGGCAGTTCCTTGAAGACCTCCTTGCAGAAGCCGTTGACGATCATGCCGACCGCGTCTTCCTGCGAGATGCCGCGCTGACGGCAATAGAAGATCTGGTCTTCGCCGATCTTCGAGGTCGAGGCTTCATGCTCGACCATCGCCGTCGTGTTCTTGATTTCCAGATACGGGAACGTGTGCGCGCCGCACTTGTCGCCGATCAGCAGCGAGTCGCACTGCGAGTAATTGCGCGCGCCGTGTGCGTTCTTGCCGATTTTCACCGCGCCCCGATACGTGTTCTGACCGAACCCGGCAGAGATGCCCTTGGACACAATCGTGCTTCGGGTGTTCTTGCCGAGATGGATCA
>CAZLJG010000025.1:11315-19491 GCA_964559545.1 uncultured Solibacteraceae bacterium
GGCGTTGCTGGAACGCCCCGCCGAGATGCCCTTGGAGATGATCGTCGAGCGCGTGTTCTTCCCGAGGTGGATCATCTTGGTGCCGGTGTCGGCCTGCTGGCGGTTGTTGGTGGTCGCCACCGAGTAGAACTCGCCTACCGAGTTGTCGCCCTGCAGGATGCAGCTCGGATACTTCCAGGTAATGGCCGAGCCGGTCTCAACCTGGGTCCACGTGATCTTCGCGTCGCGCATCGCCTTGCCGCGTTTGGTCACGAAGTTGTAAATGCCGCCCTTGCCGTCCTTGTCGCCGGGATACCAGTTCTGAATCGTCGAGTACTTGATCACCGCCCGGTCGAGAGCCACCAACTCCACCACCGCGGCGTGGAGCTGATGTTCATCACGCATCGGCGCGGTGCATCCTTCGAGATAACTCACATGTGAGCCCTCGTCGGCGACAATCAGCGTGCGTTCAAACTGACCCGTGTTTTTTGCGTTGATCCGGAAGTAGGTGGACAGCTCCATCGGGCACTTCACGCCCTTGGGGATGTACACAAACGACCCGTCGCTGAACACCGCCGAGTTGAGCGTCGCGTAGAAGTTGTCCGTGTACGGCACCACCGACCCGAGGTACTGCTTCACCAGCTCGGGATAGTCCTTCACCGCTTCGGAGAACGAACAGAAGATGACGCCCATCTCCGCGAGCTTCTTCCGGAACGTCGTGCCCACGGAGACGCTGTCAAACACAGCGTCAACGGCCACGTTCGCAAGGAGCTTCTGTTCCTCGAGCGGAATGCCGAGCTTCTCGAACGTCCGGCGGACCTCGGGGTCAACCTCGTCCATGCTCGACAGCTGCGGCTTGGCCTTGGGGGCCGAGTAGTAGCTCAGCGCCTGGTAATCGATCGGCTCGATCGTCAGGTTGTGCCACGTCGGCTCCACCATCTGCTGCCACGCGCGGAACGACTTCAGGCGGAACTCAAGCAGCCACTCGGGTTCCTCCTTCTTCGCCGACAACGCGCGCACGACGTCTTCGTTCAGCCCCGGAGGGAAAGTGTCGGTTTCGAGAATCGTTTCGAAGCCGTATTTGTACTCGCGCGTCGCGAGTTGCTCGATCGTTTCTTCGGAGGTGCTCATACTGAAAAACTCGTCCCGCAGCCGCACGTCTGCTTGGCATGTGGGTTCTGAAAAATGAAGCCGCGGCTGACGAGGCTGGTGTCGTAGTCGAGCGTCGTGCCGTCGAGCAGGCGATGGCTGCGTGGATCGACCCACACCTTCACGCCGTCGGGACCTTCAAACACGAGATCCTGCTCTTTCGGCGCGGCTTCCCACTCGAACACGTACTCAAACCCCGAGCAGCCGCCGGCCTTGATCCCGACGCGCAGCCCACTCGCATCGTCGCGCTTTGCGAGCAACTTCTGAATTTGACCTGCGGCGGTCGTCGTGACGGCAATCATGATCGCTTCACCATGTTCAGTGGCATCGTGCCGGACGCAAGCGGCGGCATCGGCTGCGGCATCTCCATCGCCAACTCCGCCACTGACGTCGCCGCCAGTGTGGCAACAATGCGGTCCTTGATGCGCCAGAGGGGATCACGAATGTTGCACTTGGCGTACTGGTCGCAGCTGTGATCGGTGTCGGAGCACGCGGTGACCATCAGCGGTCCATCCACCGCCTGGATGACATCGGCAACCGACATCGCCGTCGCCGGCTTGGCCAGGGCGTAACCGCCGCGGATCCCCTGCTGCGATTCCAGAAGCTTGCCTCGCACCAGCTTCTGCAGCACCTTGGCGAGCAGTTCGGCGGGAATGTCGTACGTTTCCGCGAGCTCACGCGCGGACACGGCGCCGCGATCGGCGTTCGCGGCCAGATGGCGCATGGCCAGCAGGGCGTAGTCGGTTTTTTTGGAAAGGCGCAACATCACAAGCCTCGCGGTGTGTCGGTGGACGGGCTGGGCGGGAGGTGCCCAGGACGGGACAAAACGATGTCCGACCGAACGAGTCCATCTTACCGGTACAGGGGCTGGAGTGGCAACCTCCGCACTGGTCCTAAGTGCTTGATGAGAATGGTCTTGCTAACAACGGTGCTGGCTGCTTTGGAAGGAGCCAGATGGCGACGAAGGCCAGCGCGGTGTAGACGGCCATGATCTGGAACATCGGCCGGTAGCCGTCGGCCATGTCGAACAGGCGGCCGTTGAGCGGGTCGCCGATCATGCCGCCGAGCGCCATGCTCAGAAGGTACATCGCCGCGAGCACGCCACGACGCTCGCGAGGGATGGGTTCCACAAACAACGGATACGCGTTGACCGTTGGCAACGTCCAGCTCGCAGACGCCAGGGCGAGCCAGGGCACGGCCGCGCCGAGACTGGTCGCGCGGTCCAGAAAGATCAGACACACCGCCATCAACCCGAACCCGAGCAACATCGCGTTGCGACGGCCGATGCGCATGCCGATGGCGCCGGCGGGAAGTGCGCCCACGACGCCGCCCATCGCCCAGGCGATAAATCCAATCGTGGCCTGCTCCGCCGGAACGCCGAACCGCTCGGTGCCATGCAACGCAAACCACGTGGTGAACGTTTGAAAGATCAACTGCAGCAGCAACGCCGCGACAAAAATCGCGCGCACGCCTGGAATCGCGCCACGAACCACCGTGCGGAACGCGTCGAGAATCTGGCGCCAGGTGGAGTGTTCGATGGGTGTACGCGCATCTTGCGGTTCCCGAAGGACGACCGCAAACACAACGGCGACGAGCAACACCGAACCGGCCGCGATGAGGAATGCAGGCCGCATCCCGAGCATTTGGCCCAGCATCAGGAACACGATCGCGCCGGCACACATCTGGAACGTGGCGGATGCGGAGGCGAGCGATCGAAACGGGGACGGCACCAGATCCGCCTGCAACGCCTGAAACGGCGCGCGCTGAATATTGATCCCCGCGTGCAGGACGACCATCGCGGCGATCAAGCCAAAGAGTCCGGCGGCCGTCGCCCACGGCATCGCCGCCATGCCCACTGCCGCCAGTCCGAAGCCCGCAAGAATGAGTGGAAGACGACCTCGCCCCGAGCCGGCCGCCGCGTCGGACACCGCACCGATCCACGGCACCAGCGCGAGCAACAACACGTTGTCGATGGCCATGACAGACCCGATGGCCGTCCGCTGGTCGCCCAGCACATCGCGCACAAGCGGCGGAATGAACGCACTGAGCAACGGCCCGGTGATTCCGGCGAACAATCCACCAAGGCCCACCACCGCGCACACCCCGTACGGGGCCCGGGTCGACGACGTCACCGGGGCTTCGTCGACAGCGCTCCGCGAAGCTTGTCGGCGAGCGAGCCGCCAAACGACCCGGACTGGGCGACGTCCGCGCGTTCCTTGTACTCGCGCACTTCGGCCGCTTCCGCGGCGGCTTCGATCGCCTTGTGGCTCACACGAATGCGGCGGCCCTGCGGATCCGCTTCGAGCACGATCACGTCAACCTCGCTGCCAACGGGAAACGCCTTCTTGATGTCGGCGCCTTTCTCCACGCCGGTCTCGCTGAGCGGCATCAGGCCCGTGCGACCAGGCGCGAGGTACACAAACACGCCGAACGTCTCGTGACGATCGACCTTCCCGGTGACGCGTGCACCGGTCACGATGCCAGTCCTGGTCTGCGTTGCCGTACCACCCGGCGCTGGCGCGGCGTCACCACCCTTCGCCGAACCGGCCTCGACCAACGCCACGCCAATGCGCTTCTTGTCGGGATCGATGCTGAGCACCTCGAAAGCCCCTGCCATGCCGACCGCGATCGATTTGGACCACCCACCCGCGCGGCCCGTCGGCGCAAACGTGGACATGTGCGCGAGCGCTTCCACGCCCGGCTCCAGCTCGACGAATGCGCCGAAATCTGCGACGCGAGTCACGCGTCCCTCACACACCTGCCCGATCGCGTAACTCTCCGCAATCGCCGCCCACGGATCCGCACTCAACTGCTTCAACCCAAGCGCAATCTGCTGCGTCACATCGTCCACCCGCAGCACCTTGACGGTGACTTCGTCGCCGGGCTTCACGACATCCTCGGCCTTGGACACGCGCGCCCACGCCATCTCGGAGACATGGAGCAGGCCCTGGACTCCGGCACCCAGATCCACGAACGCGCCGAAATCGCGCACGGACACGACGCGACCCGTGATCACGGATCCGACGACGATGGACTTGCGGACTTCGACGGATTTGGACTTCTGTTCTTCCTCAAGGAGCGCGCGCCGCGAAACCACGAACTTCTCGCCGCCGTCGCGGTATTCGATGATGCGGAAGGAATAGACGCGGCCCTCATGCACAGTCGCGTCTTCAGTGCGGATCGTGTCGATTTGCGACATCGGGCAGAACGCGCGCTGCCGTGCGATGCGCACCTCAAGTCCACCTTTGGTGGCTTTCTCAACCTTGCCTTCAACAGGCAGACCGGCCCGGAAGGCATCCTCGAGCTGCCCGGCATTCGCCGCACCCAGCGCGAGTCGCCGGGAGAGTACAAGCCCGCCACCGGTGGACACGACCACGGCCTGAATGCGGTCGCCGACGTTCACCTCGACGTCGCCGTCTTCGTCCTGCAGCTCCACGAGGTCGATGGTGGCTTCACCCTTGCCACCGACATTCACGAACGCGACCTCGGGCCCGATGGCCACAATGGTGCCTTCAATGGTCTGGCCACGTTCAAATCGTTTGGATTGGATGGAGGCTTCGAAGAGTGCCGCGAAATCGTCGTCGTTGGAAGTCACACCCTAGGATAGGACAAACCGGGCTAGACTCGACATCGTGACCGCTCGGCGGATGCTCATCGTGCTGGGGATCGTGGTGGCCGGGGCGGCGGCCGTGTATACGCTGCGCCCCGCCGACGCGCCGGCAGTGGACTTTTCGGACAACCTCACCGGGCCCACCAGTCCGCACTTCGACATTCCCTTCGACAAGTTCACGCTGACGCCCGACGGGCTGCTGCGGGCGCACTCCGCATCGGGCCGTGCCAACGGCAACGATCGCCCGGTGGTCCGCACCAGGTCGGACCAGTATCTATCGCGTGATTTTGTGTTCGAGGTGGATGTGACCATCCCGTCCGACGTGGAGGAGATCGTGTTTGTGGGATTCGGAGAGGGCGTCTCGACGGCTCCGTACAATGAGCCGGGGGGCGCGTTCGGGTTCCGCATTCACGCCATGCCGACCAATCGGGAGGTGCGACTCGCGGCCATGACGTCGCCGCCGCGGGGCGCCACGCTGGCGTATCCCTTTGAGGAAGTGATCGGCACGGTCCCGCCCGAAGGGACGCTCACGCTCAGGATTGAGCGGTCAGGCGATCACGTGATCGGATCACTGCCGGGTCAGGCAGGCAGCGAGCGCACCATCCGGATGTCGGGCTATCCGTCGGTGCTGAGAAACGGGCGGGGCTTCTTGTATCTCTCGAACACGGCAGAGGGTACCGTGTTCAGCAACGTGAAAGTGCGTCCCCGGACCTGACGGCCCGGGGACGCTTCACATCTGCGGCGTGTTACCGGCCGCCCTTGCCGTTCTGCTTCGCGACGCACGACACGATCTTGCCGTGCTCCTGACCTGAAATCAGGCCAGCGCTCTTCCACCCGTTGGACAACGCACTCACCGCGCTGACCCACGCCCCGTGGTTGCCGCCGGCCGCCGCAAACGCCTGACCGATCAGGTCGTTGAACGTCGCGCCGTTGCTGAGCAACCGATTGGTCACACCCGTGCTGCACGCCCCCACCGACACCGTCGCGGTGAGACTGGAGTTCGGGAAGGCATCGCCGTTGTCGCCCACGCCGTCGCCGTCGGTATCGGTCGTCTCGGTCGGGTCGTTCGGGAACGTGTCTTCGCTGTCAGGCGTCCCGTCGCCGTCGGTGTCGGGAGCCACGTCCGGCACGGCCGGGTTGGTGCCGTTGTCCACTTCATCGCCGTCATTCGTGCCGTCATCATCGGAGTCCGGATCGTTCGGGTTGGTGCCGTAGAGCACTTCTTCCGGATTGGTCAGGCCGTCCTCGTCGTCATCGGGGAACACCGTGTCGATGTTGGTCTCGAGGCGGAACATGCCGCCGGCCGCGCCCCCACCATCAAAGATGATGAAGTCGAGCGTGTGGGTCCCGTCGAGCGAGACGGGATACGTCTTCGGCGTCGAGCCCACGCCCTGAAAACCGACCAACGTGCCATCGAGGTAGATCCACGAGCAGTTGTCTGCGAGCAGGTCGAGCACGAAGTCGCCGTTCCCACTGACGGGCGTGGAGTATTTGGTCCAGCTATGACCGCCGGCCCCGAGCGACCCGATGTGATTCCAGGCGTTGATCCACTCGGCGCTGAGGGCGGCACCCGGCTGCCAGGGGTGCGCGCTGTAACCGAACGAATACGCGTTGTGCTGATTCACCCAGTTGGCGTCCGGGCCCACCTGCGGAGTCGGGGTGCACACAGTGCTCGGCCAATTGGGATCGACGGTCGCCGGGAAGATCGGGTCCCAGGTCTGCACGTGTGATCCGCTGGTGTAGACCACCGGATCGGCTGTGGACGAACCGGCCTGCAGCGGCAGGGCGGCGAGAGTGGCGACGGCAAGAGCCGACAGGATTCGGACTGCGTAATTGGTCTTCATGAGCTGGGGTCTCCTTCTATTTCCTTAACTATTTCGATCGAGCGGTGCAGGACGTGATCGCGCCGTGATCGCGTCCGGAAATGAGGCCGGCAGTTTTCCAGCCATTCGACAATTGCGTCACTGCGCTGACGAGCTTGCCGTGGTTGGTGGCACCTGCGGCTGCTGTGGCAAGCAGGTCGTTGAAGGTCGCGCCATTCGGCATCACCTGGTTCGCCACGGATGTGGTGCACGCACCGACACCGACTGTCGCGTTCATGTTGGAGTTCGGGTACGCGTCGTCATCGTTGTTGACGCCGTCGCCGTCGTTGTCGAGCGGGTAACACGCCGTTGCGCCGGCATCCGATCCATAACCCGAGGGGCAGGCCGTCTGGTCCGTGGCGCCGATTGACGGCACGAAGTAGCCAGGGGCGGCGAGCGTGCACGACGCCGAGCCCGCCGTGGCGCTGAACGAACCGGCGGGGCACAACAACGCGCCGGTCGCCGCCTCGGTGTCCACGTAGGAACCGGCCGGCGCGGGTTCACACGCCGTCGCGCCAGTCACGCTCGAGTACGTCCCCACCGGACAGGCCGTCTGTGACGAGGCACCTTCGTCGGCCACGTAGTACCCGGGCGTCGCGGAGACGCAGGGTTCGTTGCCCGACGCGCTGTAGGTGCCGGCACCACAGGCATCCGGAATGGGCGTCCCGTGCACGAACACCGTCACGCCATTGGCACCGCCGAGCACCACGTCGAGGGTGCCAAGCCCGGAGTTGTTGAGGTCGGCCAGTGCGATGGAGCTTGGCCCGACCGCCATGTAGATGTTCGTGGTGACCGCCGGGAAGTTGCCCGCGCCGTCATTGAGCATGTAGCTCAGCACGCCGCCGGCATTGGACAGCGGCGCAGCGATGTCGAGATGGCCGTCATCGTTGAGGTCACCAATCGCGACACCACCGCCGTAGAACCAGTTCTGCGTGTGCGCGGAGCCCGAGGCCTGCGGGAAGCCGCCGGCGCCGTTGTTCCGCATCACGATCAGGTGAGAGTTTCCACCGGGTCGGGTGCGTCCGGCCAAGGCCACCAGGTCCGGCCAGCCGTCGCCGGTGACGTCTGCAACACGAACAGCGCCCGTGTGGAACGGCGGATTACCGTTGACCGACGGGAACCGCCAGTAGTCCGTGGCCGCGAACGTGCCGTTGCCGTTGCCGCGCATGATCTGAATCTGGGGTTCATTCCCGAAGTCGTACGTATTGATCGCGAGCACGAGATCGGTGTTGCCGTCGCCGTTGGAATCGGCCACGGTCACGTCCGAGTAACCCGAATAGGTGTAGCCGTTCGGGGAGACGAAGCCCCGCGTGAACGCCTGCAAAAAGGCGCCCGCGCCATTGTTCAGGAACACGGTGACGTTCGAGCAGTTGGCGGTCGCCTGTCCGCACCCGCGGGAAGACAGCGTGACGATGTCGGGCGAGCCGTCTCCGTTGACATCGCCGGTTGCGACCTTGCCGATGGTCTGATTGGCAATCCCGATTGGGTAGGAGACTTCGCCGGCGAAGCCCCCAGTCCCCGTCCCGAACTGCACGCCGAACTCGGTGCCGTTGTAGATGTCGGAATTGATGTTCGA